>VGHV01000107.1 GCA_016868095.1 Betaproteobacteria bacterium | reverse complement strand
CAACGCCCTCGCACCAGGAATTCCGACGACTCTTAGACGATGGTCTTCAGAGCGATTCGGGCCGTGGACTGAGTAAGTCCACGAGGGATCGGCTGCTTGTCGCTAGGCGCAAAGCGCTTCATGCCATTCCTCGGCCCTCAAGCCAGCTTTCGGTGGCGAGCGCAGGAGAAGCACTGCGCATTGGCTCAGGTGGCGCTGCCATGACGATCGGCTACGCACAAAAAGCCGCTCGCAGACTTGAATCAAGCACAAAAAACCCGCTTCTTGGTCGCTTGGAGCGCTGGTTTGGCAACTCGAATTGGCTCGAGCGCTTGCTGGCTGCCGCGCTCGTCGCCCTTGTGCTAGCAAGCCTTCAATTCGCGATGGACGAAGCAGAAGTTCAGGTGTTCATGCGCGAAGGTGAAACCGACGCACGCTTGCTCACCGACGATTTGCCGCTCGACGCCTACGCTGACAGAGGTTTTGCGGTGTTTTTGCGCAACGTGACGGTCCACGGTTTAGACAGCGACGGGGCTGTTGACGATACTGCCTCAGACGAAGCCCCGGCGAAAGCAGAAGCATCAAAAGAGTCTTCAGGCTCATGAAGCATCGAGTGAAAAGCCTAAGCCTTGCGCTAGGTCTTGCATGCATCAGCAACCAGAACATGGCGCTCGCCCAGACGCAAAACGTCGAAGCCGTGCGAGACGTGCTGGGTCGGCAATCGGCTTTAAAGCAGGAAAGCGCGGCCCACGACCCCGCCACTTCGACGAGCTTTTTCCAGCAAGCGGGCGACGATAAACCCGCGGGGGACGCAAGCAGCGCTTCGAGCGTCGATGCAGATGCGGCTGCGCTTCAAGCGGCTATTCGCCAAGCCATACAAGATCTGCAAGCGCGACGCAAAGCGCAACAGCAGGCCTTGGCAGCTCAAACTGCCCAGGCACCTAACCGTCATGCCCCCGAGTGGCTTGCGCTTCATTCAACACAGAAAAAATGGCTCAAGCCACTTGCAAACGTGTGGCATGAGCTCCCCTCAGCTGACCGGTATGCCTGGATGCAACTTGCAAGTCAGTTACCCAAAATGCCACTGGCAGCTCAGGAGCAAGCCCAAGACCGGATGAAGCAATGGTCAACCCTCACGCCTCATCAACGTCAGGCGGCCCGTGAAAATTTCAGGCTTGCGCAAAAGCTCAACGACTCAAAACTCAGCGAGGGTCAGCTGCAAGCACTCTGGGAACGTTATCGCGAATTGACCCCTGAGCAGCGTGCGGTTCTTCGCGCAGCAGGTCAGACGGCAAGCACTGCTGCTCGACACGCTGGAGCCGCCACCCCGCTTGCTAAGGAAGCGGCGCGCCCACTACCCGCACTGGATCGTCACGGCAAACCAACGCCATGAGTTCAGAGGCCGCAGCGCCCCCCGAGCTGCAGTCTGCCGGGATTTGGCGACGCTTCATGAGCATGGTTTATGAAGGCATCATGCTTTTTGGCGTGTTGTTTTTCTTTGGCTACGCTTTCTCGGCACTTTTGCGTTTTCAAGGCCACCCGGGCGTCTTACGCGATCTTTTCCAATGGTTTCTGATGCTCTTGCTCGGACTTTATTTCACCTGGTTTTGGAGTCTGGGACGACGAAGTCTGCCGATGAAAACCGTTGCACTGTTGATCGTCGATAAGCAAAACAAGCCGATCAGTTCGCTCAGGGCGATGGCCCGATTCATCATTGCAGGGATATTGGGGCTCCTACCACTGGCACTCGCTGCTAAGGTCCATCCTGCCTTTTTCCTGCTCGCCCTGCTGCCCATTGCCTGGTGTTTTGTCGATGCCGATCGGCAGTCACTTTATGACCGATTAAGCGGCACCCGTCTCGTAGTGAGCGACCCTAAGACCTCCCAAAACCTCAGCCATACCACGCAGATCGACGAAAAGACCGGCCACATCGGCGTCAAGACCGAGTAGGTCGGTCTTGATACTTCGGCAACCGCGTATCAAGGCTTCACGAAGCCAGCTTAGCACTTGACGCAGTCGACAAAATAATCGCTGCCCTGCCTTACCAAACCGTGCACATCGGTATCGAATCCAGGCAATTTTTCATTGAATGCTCTTGCAAATTGCAAGAATTCAACAATGGTTCGGTTAAACCGCTCACCCGGTATCAATAAGGGAATCCCTGGGGGGTAAGGGGTGAGCAACATCGTCGTAACGCGGCCTTCAAGTTCGTCAATTGGCACACGATCTACTTTGCGATGCGCTAAATGCTCAAACGCAACCGAAGGCTTCATGACGGGTTCCATGTCCGACAAATACATTTCGGTGGTTACTCGCGCAACATCGTGGCTGCGGTAGGCCTCATGGATTTGGGCCGCCAGATCACGCAAGCCCACGCGCTCATAGCGCGGATATTTGGCGACAAACTCTGGCATCACACGCCACAAGGGCTGATTCTGGTCGTAATCGGCTTTAAATTGCTGCAACTCGGTTACAAGGCTGTTCCAGCGCCCCTTGGTGATGCCAATCGTAAACATCACGAAGAAGGAATAAAGGCCGGTTTTTTCAACCACCACGCCATGTTCAGCCAAATACTTGGTGACCAATGCTGCCGGAATGCCCCATTGACCAAAACGCCCCGTGATATCAAGGCCAGGTGTGACAATGGTCGCCTTGATCGGATCGAGCATATTGAAGCCGCTCGATAAACTGCCAAAGCCATGCCAAGCCTCTTCAGAATGTAAAACCCACTGATCACGGCTTCCAACGCCGTTAGCCGCGAGGACATCGGGTCCCCAGACTTTGAACCACCACGAATCGCCAAACTCATCGTCGACTTTACGCATCGCCCGTCGAAACTCAAGCGACTCGAAAATAGACTCTTCAACCAATGCGGTACCCCCTGGCGGCTCCATCATCGCCGAGGCCACATCACAAGATGCGATGATGGCGTATTGGGGAGATGTCGACGTGTGCATCAAGAAGGCTTCATTGAAGCGAAACTCATCAAGTTTGCGCTGCTCTGAGTCCTGCACAAGAATTTGCGATGCCTGCGACAAGCCTGCAAGCAACTTATGCGTTGACTGGGTGGCATAAACCATTGCTTGTTGCGAGCGCGGCCGGTTAGGCCCGATTGCATGAAACTCGTGATAAAAAGGATGGAAAACAGCGTGCGGCAACCAAGCTTCATCGAAGTGAAGATTGTCGATGTAGTCGCCTAAGCTTTGTTTAATGGTTTCTACGTTATAAATAATACCATCATAAGTTGATTGAGTGATGGTCAATATTCTTGGTTTGGCTTCCTTATCCTTAACCAATGGGTTGTTTTTAATTTTCTGCTTTATCCGCTCTGGCGAGAATTCCTCCTGCGGAATCGGACCGATAATGCCGAGGTGATTGCGAGTAGGCTGCATAAAAATCGGTATGGTGCCCGTCATCATCAAAGCGTGTAGCACCGACTTATGGCAGTTTCTGTCGACCACGACAACATCATCACTTCCGACATTGGCGTGCCAGACAATTTTGTTCGAAGTCGACGTACCATTTGTTACAAAAAACAAATGATCCGTATTAAATATGCGTGCGGCATTAGCCTCGGCTGCGGCAACGGGACCTGTATGGTCGAGTAGCTGCCCAAGTTCGTCTACTGCATTACAAACATCTGCCCGCAACATGTTTTCACCAAAAAATTGATGAAACATCTGCCCTACGGGACTCTTCAAAAATGCTACGCCGCCCGAATGACCAGGGCAGTGCCACGAATAAGAACCATCGTTGGCATAGTTGACCAGCGCCTTAAAGAAAGGAGGTGCAAGTGAGTTTAAATAATTATTACATTCTCGAATAATATAACGCGCAACAAACTCCGGCGTGTCCTCAAACATATGAATAAAGCCATGAAGCTCTTTCAAAATGTCGTTGGGAATATGCCTGGAGGTGCGGGTTTCGCCAAACAGAAAGATCGGAATATCAGCGTTTCGGCGCCTTGTCTCAGCGATAAACTTTCGCAAATCAATGATGGCGGTGCTTTCATTGCCATCTTCGTTGATCTCTTCGTCGTCGATCGAAACAATAAAAGCCGAAGCGCGCGCCGCTTGGTTTGCCACCATACCGACGTCGACATAAGTAAAGCCACCGACGACTTCCATGTGCTGCTCTTCGAGTGCCTTGGCAAGCGCCCTGATACCAAGTCCACTGGCTGAATCCGAACGCCAGTCCTCATCAATAATCACCACAGGAAAGCGAAACTTCATGGACTGACCCTTTCAAAGCCAGATGCCAACAGAGGCACCGAAAACATGCTTGAGCAAGATGTTGAACAAGCACGGTGAGCGAGCCCGAAGTCTAGACCACTTCAGTGGACTATGTTGTGACTTTTATGTGTCAGCGCATCAATGGACGACCCTTTCGAAGACAAACTGACCGTTGCGAAAATCAATCGGAATGACATCCTTCGGTCCATAACGACCTTCAAGCACCAGACGTGCAACAGGGTTTTCAATATGTTGCTGGATTGCTCGCTTCAAGGGTCGTGCGCCGTAAAGTGGGTCGAAACCCACCCTGGCGATCTCGGCTAAGGCCTCATCGCTGACGGTCATTGCCATATCACGCGCCGCAAGACGTTGTTCAAGCAAGGCGAGTTGGACCGCAGCGATCGATTCAATATGCCTGGCATCAAGCGGGTGGAAGACCACCATCTCGTCGATCCGGTTGATGAATTCGGGCCTGAAGTGGCGGCGCACCTCATTGAGCACGGCATCGCGAATATCCTCTTGGTCCTTACCCTCTGCCGACAGCCTTTGCAAATCATGGGAACCGAGATTTGAAGTCATCACGATGACTGTATTGCGAAAATCGACTGTACGCCCCTGCCCATCGGTTAATCGGCCGTCGTCAAGCACTTGCAATAAAATGTTGAACACATCAGGATGGGCCTTCTCTATCTCATCAAAAAGAATAACGGCATAGGGTTTTCTTCGAACAGCTTCGGTGAGATAGCCGCCCTCGTCATAACCCACATAGCCTGGAGGCGCACCAATTAGTCGGGCGACCGAGTGCTTCTCCATAAACTCGCTCATGTCGAGTCGAATCAGATGGTCCTCGCTATCAAACAAAAAGCCCGCTAATGCCTTGGTGAGTTCGGTCTTACCAACGCCTGTCGGGCCAAGGAATAAAAACGAACCATAGGGTTTTCGAGGGTCAGAGAGTCCGGCTCTTGAGCGACGGATCGCATCAGACACAAGACGCACAGCCTCGTCCTGTCCGACCACTCGACGATGGAGGACCGACTCCATTTGAAGCAGTTTCTCGCGCTCACCTTGCATCATTTTGGCAACCGGAATGCCGGTTGCGCGCGACACGACCTCAGCGATTTCTTCAGCACCCACGGCAGTTCTCAGCAGCCTTGGCCTGCCTTCGCCATCATGCGCAGCATGCTTTTCAGCATCGGCAGCAGCCTTGAGGCGCCCCTCGAGATCGGGCAGTCTGCCGTACTGAATCTCGGCAAGCTTATCGAACTGGCCTCGCCTTTGCAGTTCAGCCATCTCGAGCCTTAACTTGTCGATCTCAGCCTTTATTTGCGCTGAGCCCTGAACGGCTGCCTTCTCCGCCTTCAAGATCTCATCCAGGTCTGCATATTCGCGCTCAAGCTTGATGATCTCCTCTTCGATCAAATCGAGACGCTTGCGCGATGAGTCATCGCTTTCCTTGCGCACCGCTTCGCGCTCGATCTTGAGCTGAATAATTCGACGATCAAGCTTGTCCATCGACTCAGGTTTTGAATCGATCTCCATTTTGATCCGAGCCGCCGCCTCGTCAATCAGATCGATCGCCTTATCCGGCAAAAAGCGATCGGTGATATAGCGATTTGAAAGCTCAGCGGCAGCCACAATCGCTGGATCGGTGATTTCTACACCGTGATGCACTTCATATCGTTCTTGCAACCCACGAAGAATGGCAATCGTTGCCTCCACTGAAGGCTCGCCAACGAGAACCTTCTGAAAGCGTCGCTCAAGCGCTGCATCTTTTTCAATGTACTTGCGATACTCATCAAGCGTCGTGGCACCAATACAATGAAGTTCACCTCGAGCGAGCGCAGGCTTGAGCATATTGCCCGCATCCATGGCCCCTTCGGCTTTCCCGGCCCCAACCATGGTATGTATCTCATCGATAAACATAATGGTTCGACCGGCATCGGCTGCAACATCCTTAAGAACCGCCTTTAAGCGCTCTTCGAATTCGCCACGGTACTTGGCACCAGCTAGCAAGGCAGCCAAATCCAATACAAGCACCCGCTTATCTTTCAAGGACTCCGGTACTTCGCCTGAATGAATGCGTTGAGCCAAACCTTCAACAATGGCTGTTTTCCCTACGCCTGGCTCACCAATCAACACGGGATTATTTTTTGTGCGACGTTGTAAAATTTGAATCGCGCGACGGATTTCATCATCTCTGCCAATCACTGGATCGAGTTTGCCCTGCCTTGCGCGCTCCGTGAGATCCACAGTGTATTTCTTGAGTGCCTCGCGCTGACCCTCGGCTTCGGGCGATTGCACAGCTTGTCCGCCCCGAAGCGCTTGTATGGCCGATTCCAGCGAAGCACGGCTCAGTCCCGATTCGCGCAAGGCCTTGCCGCATTCGCCAAGCCCATCTTTTTCCATGAAGGCAAGCAAGAGCATTTCCGAGGCGATGTAATGATCGCCGCGCTTGCCAGCCTCCTTTTCGGCAAGATTTAAGGCTTGTGCGAGTTCGCGGCCGACCTGAACTTGACCGTCGTTGCCCTGTACTTTCGCAATGCGTGACAAAATGCCCTCGAGCCCTGTTTTCAGCGTAGGTAGGCGCGCCCCGGCTCGCTCAAGCAGGGCCTTTCCCGAGCCCTCAGGCTGCTGTAGCAGGGCAAGCACCACATGGGCCGGTTCGATGTAGGGATGGTCCTGGGCAATACAAAGGCTTTGGGCCTCCGCAAGGGCTTGCTGTAGCTGTGTCGTTAACTTGTCAATACGCATGGCTAGTTTTCCCAAATCAGTATCATTAAGCTTTGATATGGGGCTACATTGCAACACTTCAAGCCATCGACCGACGTTCCAACGAGCATTTGCAGGCTCCCCAAGCAAACCAAGCCGACCAACTCAAACCCAAACCATAAAGACCCCATGAGTAAACTTTTTTCCCCAATTCAACTCCGTGAACTTAGCCTAAGCAATCGAGTGATGGTGTCGCCGATGTGCCAATACTCAGCGCTTGAAGGTGCCATGCAGGAGTGGCATCGTGTACACCTTGGTCAAATGGCTCAAAGCGGCGCAGGCCTGGTGATGGTTGAAGCAACCTCGCCCACGCCTGAAGGTCGCATTACCCACGGTTGTGTTGGGCTGTGGGATGATCGTACCGAGGCAGCGATGGCATCGGTTATGCAAAGCATCCGTGCCACCTCGGCTGCAAAAATGGCCATTCAGATCGGTCATGCAGGCAGAAAAGCGTCAAGCGCTAGACCCTGGGAGGGCGGGCAAATCGTTGGGCTTGACCAGGGTGGATGGCAAACCTTGGGGCCATCGCCGATCGCCCATATGGAAGGCGAAACCGTTCCCCACGAGCTATCGCTTGCCCAACTCAGAAGCTTGACCGAAGCCTTTTTGGCAACCGTGGCAAGAGCCGAGCGGCTGGGCTTTGATGCGATCGAGCTTCATGCAGCCCATGGCTATTTGCTCCATGAATTTTTGTCGCCCATTGCCAACCAAAGGCAAGATGCCTATGGCGGTTCGCTTGAAAACAGAATGCGCTTCCCGCTGCAGCTCTTTACTGCTATGCGAGCCGCCTGGCCCGCCCACAAGCCG
>VGHV01000106.1 GCA_016868095.1 Betaproteobacteria bacterium | reverse complement strand
TGCCGGCATGGCCTTATTGGCAATGATCCCGCCCCTGTTCAAGAACGTGATGAGTCCGCGACTCCCAGGGCCATCATAACGACGACGGCAACAATGTGATCATTGACTATTTGGCGATGTCAACGACTAAAAAAACGCCATCGTCCGGACTTCGATACTTTCGCGCTTCGGTGCGTTGGCAGGCGTGGTAGGGTCTTCAAAAGCTGAGTGCCCCATGAAACGACAGCGCCCGTCTTCTTCTGAATCATAGGTCTTTAAGAGCAAGGCGTGATGCTTTTCCATATGTGGAAAATACATCCAGCGATGTGCGGACGAATATCGCATGACATAAATCTCACCCGAGCGTTCACGATACTTTAACGCCATGCAAATCAAGTCATCAGCCTGATGCGTCTGTGCATCAATCATAGCAAGCGGCAACTCATGTACTGCTTGATAAAGCGGCTTCCAAACATTAAAAAAAGCAACCCGTCGATTGAGCAATGCATCTGCTTCACTTGGAACAATATCTTTAACGCGCTGCGGGCCGCTTTTCACGGTGTAGTCACTATGGACCAGTAACACAGCAGGCCGTTGAACACTTGTTTGCTGCTTGAATTCAGTTGAAGGTTTTGAAAAAACCATTTGCTCTGGGGGTTGACGACGCCTGATCGTGTGATCGAAAACTTCGACCCGCTTTGCACCCGTGTGTCGCTTAACGAAGTCGACGACCTCAGGATAAAAACCATGCTTGATCTGCGCGTCATCGTCGAACGCTTGAAATGATGACTCAAAATCTTGTAACTCAAAGCCTTCACGATCGGCAGACAAGTCATCTCTCAGCGGCCAAGCATTCCAGATTGTCACCCCCTGAGGATCAGTACCAGCAGGATTGAGTTCATCGTCGGGGTCGGGTTCATAAAAGTAATAGGCAGCTGGCCGTCCGTTATCAACGGTGTAATTCATTGTTGCGGTAACCGCCTTTTGCAGTGTCTTCAATGCCATACTCATATAGGTGTGATGTAAGTAACCGGTTCCGCCGATTGGGGAACCAGTCTCCTAACTGAAGACTTCTCAGACCGGTTTATTCACTGTAAAGCCTTCATAAACCATGGTCGCCTTCCAACACGGCAGGGCCTCAACTTCCTGCGTCATCCATCGTACAAGATTGGGATGCTCTCCTAATGGCAATTGCTGCCAGGCATGTAAATGCATCGGGGAGGCTAAGGCAATATCGGCAATCGTAGGATGATCACCCGCAATCCAACGGGACTCCTTCAGTCGCCCATCAAGGATGCTTGCAAGTTTGTGAAACTGTGCCTGCTGCGCCTCGAGCACTGCCGGGTCAGCAGCGCCCCCAAGTAGCGGTTTCACACAGTTTTCAACCAGATAAACATAAGTGCTGGGGAACCAGCTTGACGATTCCCATAGTAACCAGCGGTTAATGTCTGCCCGAATCTTCAAGTTTGTTGGGTATGCGCTTTGGTTACCTGCCTTGTCTGCAGCGTACTGCAGGATAGCGTTTGACTCCCAAAGCACCAAGTCGTCATCCACCAATGCAGGGATCGAAGCATTGGGGTTGATTGCCAAATAGGCCGGGCTCTTTTGCTCCCCTTTAAAGTAGTCCACATGCTCAAGCTCAAAGGGGGCACCGATGAGATCAAGGCCAGCAAGCACTTTGCGGCAATTTACCGTGATCGGGTCAGCATAAATTTTCATATCGTCTCCTCGTTTGATGGATGTCAATTGAGATCTGTCTCATTGCACTAAGCTGATGTCTCTCTGAAAAGTCTCGTCAAACCTTTTAGTGTTTACTGTTTACTATTTTCTGATCTTTGGTCTTTGGATTTTGTTTTCAGAGCTTATCGTTTTACCAATCAGATAAAAACCGCTTTAATGAGAACGTATTGTTCGCCGATTGGAAACAATGATGATCAGCGCCGAGATGCTTTCAAGTTTTGCCAAAGTTGCCGAAACATTAAGCGTTGGGCGCAGTGCGATCGCCCTGAAGGTCACAAAGAGCGTCGTCAGTAAGCGCATTGCACAACTTGAAGCTCATCTCGGCGTAACCTTGTTTAGCCGCAGTACGCGACGCATCGTTCTAACGTCTGCAGGCGAGCTCTATCTCGAACATGCCAGACGAGCACTTGCCGAGTTACATGCCGCTGAAGAACTGCTTCTTGCAAGTCGCTCAGAGATTAAAGGCCCTATTCGTATCACCGCACCCGTGTCTTGGGGGCAAAGGGTCTTGTGCAAACTACTGCCAGAGTTCCTAAAAATGCATCCAGGCATTGAAATTGAACTCACCCTGGCCGACCGCATGGTCGACATTGCTTTTGAGCGATTCGATCTGGCCTTGCGGTGGAGCGCATCACTGCCAAAACAGGATTTGGTGAGTACACCCATTGCGAAAATCGATTGGCTCCTGACCGCTTCACC
The DNA here is from genome assembly GCA_016868095.1 of Betaproteobacteria bacterium. Lineage (GTDB taxonomy): Bacteria > Pseudomonadota > Gammaproteobacteria > Burkholderiales > Burkholderiaceae_E > UBA3064. The sequence continues at coordinate 5,371 of VGHV01000106.1, read as the reverse complement.
AAGCTATCTCGCACTTCAAGACGAACCAAAAACACCTGAAGATTTAGCCCACCACAGTACCTTGTTCTATTGGCGTGAACCGTCTGATCAATGGTGGGTGATGTCCGCTGGGCAATCACAGCGACGAATACCAGTTAAGAGTCGTTATCAGGTTGATAACCCTGAAGCTGTCCTTGAGGCCTGTTTGCAAGGTCTAGGTATTGCCCAATTGCCGGACTATCTTTGTGCACAGGCAATCAGCGATGGACAGCTTCGTCAGATGTTACCGGGTTGGATCCAACAAACACGATTCGGTAATCTGATCACGGCGCTTGCACCGCCTGAGCGCATGCGAAATCTCCGGAATCGCTTATTAATCGACTTTTTATCACAATCCGAAGGAGCAAATCTCCTTAAACAGCTCAATCTTTAATCTCAGGCAAAACACCGATACCAGAAGAGTATGAAGACGTTTAAACGACAGCGCACTCGGTGGCCAAGCTGTACTGGGGAAGTAAACGTTATTTCAATCTTCCTTGTAACTTTATGGGCCTATCGATTCACGGGCACTTCTTGCGCCGTAGGCACCGTCTGCAGAAAAGACTGCTTTCGCATCAGACGATCAAAGAGCGTGAGTAGGCTCGGCGCATTACTCCGCCAGTTATAGTCGGCGTAGCGAAGATCGAGGTAGCCGAGTGCGCAGACGGTCGCTATTTCTGCGAGCCCAAGCTCCAATGACGTAAAAGTCCCAGAAGGTAGTATTTTTTGCTCGAGTTCGTGGACGCCCGCCCGAATTTTGTCCGCTTGTCGACTAAGCCAAAATTGACTTCGAGAACCCTCGGGCCGCTGGTTTTCTAGAAAGGTCATCACCACCGCATCACAAATCCCATCAGCCACAACCTCAACGAGTCGGTGAATGATTTTTTCGTGCTTATCCTGTGGCAGATGTCCTGGCCTCTCAAGCTCCAGGTATTCGAAAATCACTTTGGAATCATGAATCACTCGACCATCATCCAACACAAGTGTAGGTATCTTAGCGAGTGGGTTGAGGCCCTTTACTTGGCTGGCAGGCTGCCACGGATTGTCAATGACGATCTCATGCGGAATCTGCTTCTCAAGCATGGTAACGCGAGCTTTTCGGGCAAATGGGCTTGGTGTAGCAATAAACAGTTTCATAACGAATGAGCTTGAATCAGATCTCGTAATCGAGGTGGCCGGTCTTCACATAGATGGTTGCGCCCTCGGTCTTTGTGAACGGTTCATGTTGGCTATATCTTGGGCTTCTAATCCAAGTACCCGCTGGATATGAGCCTGCTTCATCGTGGAATACACCTTCGAGTACGAAAATTTCCTCGCCCCCTGGGTGCACATGAGGTCTGAATACTGTGTTGGGAGCCCATCGGACTAAAGCGGTGGATACACCTTCAAATTCGTGAAGTGGCATCACCATTAATCCGGTAACCAGGCCCGCATACCAGCTAGCACTGTTGGTGTTGATACGAACCGTTGCGCTGTCTCCTGCGCGAAACTGCCGTAGCTTTACAAAGATCGTACAGCCATCATCAGAGTATGGAGCGTGGAAGCTGTTGGGCGGGTTGCGAAGATAGGTACCAGCAGGATAGTCGCCGTTTTCATCGGAAAAGGTTCCTTCGAGGACAAGAATTTCTTCGCCACCCTCATGCTTGTGCGCTGCGAAAGATGATTTCGCGGCATATCGCACCAAAGAGCTGGCTCTGGCGACTTCGTTGCCAACTCGATCGAGAAATTTTCGCTTGACACCACGAGCGGGCGACTGAACCCAAACAAGCCTGTTGGTGTCGACAACTACTTTTGTCGAAAAATCACTGTTAACGTTCATTTCTTTTCAATGCAGTGTATCAAGCTGCTTATCAAAGTCGCCAGCGTGAACAGCCCACGCATTAAAGTGTGAGCTGATTCTGGAACGTGCTCGAGACGCTGAAAATCGCCTCCACAACTCCAATAGCTTTTACGTACGCGTTTCCACGTAACCTATCGGTGTTGCGTGGCGTTCTTTTGCGCTCGCAGGCGTTACATCATCTTGAAGGACCGAGGTTTCTAAACCATTTGCCACGAGCGAATAGAGGACATTTCGTGAACACGCAAGCGACCAAATCGGCTTTATCGACTCGCGTTAAATCAGTCGAGACGCAAAGCAAATCTCCCCGAGTGATGGCTGCGCCTTGCGCTAGTGCGGGAGTAAACAGATCCCAGCAGACCGACGGTGCGAAAAAAGACGCAACCAACCTGGAGCGCAACCGCCTCGTTCGACAGGCAATCCTATATGCGGCTGAAGGCCTCCTATGCATGCCAGTCGACCCCCCTGATGAAGATCTCAAAGCGGCACTTGAAGCGATCGGCTTTCGTATCTGCAGCAAGTTAGAGGATGCAGCACGACTCGATCAAGGTTTAGTCGAATTCTGGCGTGAGCATGAAAGTTCTATCAATGGATACAGTGATCTGAGCGAACATATCGTTACGCTCCAAGAATTTGTTCGCTTGCTCCTGCTAAGCGATGCACCATCCAAGGTTTCTTCTCAAGTCATCGATCAAATCATCGATCTGATCTTCAGTGAGTATCACCAAGACACATGGCGAGGCGATCTTGCTGGGCTGCATCGTCGTATCCGGCATCTCCAAACCTTAGAGGAGCGCTTTGATTTCGCCAAGGACTACGGCCTAAATCCGAGCGAGAGCACCCTAAGCGTACTCGAATTGATTGAGGACCCTGCACGGTCTGACCAAGCAAAGAAAGTAATCAGTAGCGGCGCTTTGCTCTTGACGAAGGCAGATTTCGCCGGCGTTCTAAGCATCGTGCAAGACATCTCAGGGGCTATCGAGGATATCGGCGACGCAACAGTCACCAACACAGACGCACTCATGGGCCTTGAGCTTGACGCCATAGCAACCATTCGTTCAAGCCTTGAGGTCCTGCAGCAACATGACCGCTCACTCTCATGGTGGTCGTTCCCCTACATCGAAGGGCAAAAGGCCTGGCGTTTTTGCCAAGGCTTGTGGTGGTTGGCCTCTCTCGATGGTCAAGCCAAGATGGCCTCACTTAGCGAGCAGGTTACAGGCGCTGCAAAACGTGGTCACAACGAGACCGAGTTTTCCGCTACCAGCGTTGGCAACGACGCCGTACTCTTAAACGTGGTCAAGCATTACCTTCGATTAGAGGGCTATCAGGTGACGCCCATATACCTTGATCAAGACCTTCACGCCCTTCACATCGCATGGGAGTAGTCTCTCAGCCATAACCTACACTCAACGTCGAAGGCTCTCAATTTAGGAGCCCTTTGAACACTTACGAAGATCGCTGAATAGGGTAAAACCCCCGGCGCACGGGCGACCTCCCTACCTTATCCGGACTTCAGGGCAGCGACTGAAGATAGTCTGATGCTCGCCACGCGGTGTGCCGATCACGCTCAAGTCGGTTCCAGTGCTCAACCTCAAAATCAGCCCAAAGTGGTGAGCTCGCATCGCGCATCAATGCATGATCAGGTGGGCAGATCGCCAGCGAATAGATCGGCTCAACATCGTTGACAAATAGGGACTTATAGGGATAGTCACCGACTGGCCCTAAATTATAGGTTTCATAGCCTTGGTCGTAGGTCCACTGCGCAGCAAGCAGGCAAGCGTAAAGCCCAGGCGAGTCATTGCGAAATGCAGGATTCCACTGACAAAAACTCCCATAGACCTGCCCACGCTCGGGCATGATCACCGATACGTCGGTAAGAACCATCTCGCCCGTTGAATCCTTTACCTCAAACACAAGTAATTCAAGGTGCCGCACATAATCTAAAAATCCATCAAGCTCTTTCTCTGAAATACCGTAGCGAGCAAAGTGCTCACCGCCCCACGCAAGCAGCTGTTGCTTGGTGAGCTTGGAGCCCTGCATGCATGCAACCTCGTGGTGATACGCGCGATGTTTTGCTCGCAGTTTCTTAAATTTGCGCTGGCGATACCCATCTTCCCAATACCCCGATTCACGCACACGAACTAATCCATAGGCATCCCTGATGGGGTGCCCCCAAGGACTCTCAGGCGGAAGTGCATAAACAATGAGTGGCTTTTCGGCCATCTCAAGCATCATCTCGTTGACAGCGATATAGGGACAAAGTGCGTCCCAACGCGTCGTGAAGTAAGCAATCTCGCCATGAAAGCTGTCTACGCAGAGATTGTTCTTTGTCCAACTCTGATATCCGAGCCGATAAGTCTGGGACTCCTGGCTAGTCGAGGCGAAGCTCGCAAGGCTCGATACGGTTAGAAGTGCATCCACGGCATCGAGCTCAGATGAGAGAGAACTTTGGGAATCAATGGTGTTCTAGAACAAAGAATAGTCATGAGCTTCATCGAAGTCTAGAGTTTATCCACTAAGCGCGTGCTTGGAAAGCAAAAACTTACGTTACATCCACTAAGTATTCATACGAGTATTCCTGCGCTTAACACTCGACGAAATCCGTCGATCTCGTTATCGTGCGCAGACCTCAACAAACCATTTCACCGCATGGCAAAGCCCACAGCACCATGGACATTCTGCGACATTCGCAGTCTTCGACGTAGCGACAAAGCACGCTACCTAGCGGCGGTCCATGCGCGTTGGTCGGTGTTTCGCACATGGCTTGACCTGCCAAGGACTGAGGCTGACTTTGATCGTTGGATTGGCGATATTCGATCGAGCAAAGACAAAGTCTTCGCGATCTGGCGAACCCAGCCCCGCCAACTGGCGGGTATCGTGGAGCTTCGCGGTGTATGGCATGAGAACTTCAAAAACTGCTATATCGTCTACTACGCTTTTGAAGGTCACGAAGGGCTGGGATTGATGAGTCACGGGGTACGCTACGCCTGCCGCTATGCCTTTGAGAAGCTTCGGCTACACCGACTTGAGGCCAACATCCAGCCCGACAATCACGCATCAAAAAAACTTGCCATGAACTGCGGCTTTCGCTTCGAGGGTTTGAGCCTAAAGATGCTCAAGTATGGCGGTAAGTGGCGTGATCATGAGCGTTGGGCAAGACTTCGGGATCAATAAGGTCTGAACGACCAAATTAAGTCGTTGAGCCAGAGACAGCTAGGCAAATAAGGCTCGCATTTGACCGATTCAGAACATTTCAGAACCTTTGCAACCCCAAGCCGAGACTGCCGCTTATCGAGCGGCAGTCTTTCTAAGTACCTTGGCAACGGTGGCAAAGTAAGTCATAGCAAGCTTTCCTAGAACGACGAGGCGCTTGCGTGAATCGGCTGCTTGCGCCTCGAGCGTCACAAGCCCGAGGGCAACGAGTTGATGAATACGCTTGTGAATCGTCGCCGGAGAACCGTAGCTCGAATCACTCATCAACTGTCGGACCGAACATGCGTGCCCCTCGTGCCACGT
>VGHV01000105.1 GCA_016868095.1 Betaproteobacteria bacterium | reverse complement strand
CAAGAAGCAGGATCGCACAAAAGACAAAGACTGTTTGGGGCGATGCCATACCAGCAAGCCAACCGCCCACCGCCCCGCCTGCAAAAAGACCCAAGGATTGTGCGGTGTTAAAGGCGCCAAGTGCTGTGCCTCGCAAAGCCGGGTCTGCAAGCTTGGAGACCTGCGAAGGCAGGCTTGCCTCCAAGATGTTAAAACCGGCAAAAAATAGCAATAGGACGGCTGCCGCGCTGCCAAGTGCATAGGGCGCAGGCATCCACATCCACAGCACGAGCCAGCAAACTTGCACAAGCAAGAGCATGCCAAGGGCATGGCGCATGAGTTGATGCAAAGCAGCTTTTTGTTCGCTGCGCCGCAGCATAGGCATGGCAATAAGAAAGGAGGCAAAGACCACGGGCAGGTAAAGTCGCCAATGCTCGGCAAGGGCAAGATCAGCGCTGCGGACCAGAAAGCCAGGAACCACGACGAACATCGCCATTTGGACTGCGTTGAGCACGAAAATGCCCAAATCGAGCCGCCAAAGCTTGGGATGGCTCAAGACCAAGAGCAGCGCTGGCCCTAGCGCCATCGCTTCGCGAGCTTGCTTGCGGTCTTTGGCTGCAGCTGGCACCGAAAGCACCATGGCAATGGCGAGCGCAGCTAAAAAAGCAGTCAGCCAGAAAATACCCGCCATGCCCTGGTGCGCGTAAAGCCAGGGCGCAAGTCCAAGTGACACCATAAAGGACATGCCGATCGAGATCCCGATCATCGCCATTGCCTTGGTTCGCTGACTTTCGCGGGTGTGATCCGAAACCAGGGCAGAAATTGCTGCAGACACCGCGCCACAACCCTGAAGCAGTCGGCCAGCAATCATGGTGTAAATATCCTGTGCCTGAGCACAAATCAGTGCGCCCATAATCACGCAGCCAAAACCCAGCACGATGATGAGCTTGCGGCCAAAGCGGTCCGAGGCCCAGCCCATGGGAATTTGCAAACAGGCCTGGGCCAAGCCCGCTGAACCCATCACCAATCCGACGAGCAGGCCCTGCTCTCCTCCAGGCAAGGTTCGGGCAAATTCGGCAAGCACCGGCAGCACGATGAAAAATCCCAGCATGCGCAGGGCAAAGACGTTTGCCAGTGTGAGACTGACCCGACGCTCAAGCGGCGTCATGGGTTCCTTAAGGTGATCCATAGCTCCCAGGGTGCGGCTCGGGCTATATTAGCCGATTGCACTTTGCACACGGTCCATGAACAGCATCAGCATTCGCGGGGCGCGCACCCATAATTTGCGCAACATCAATCTCGATATCCCACGCGATGCACTGGTGGTGATTACCGGACTGTCGGGTTCTGGCAAAAGCTCGCTTGCCTTTGACACCTTGTATGCCGAAGGGCAGCGACGGTATGTCGAGTCGCTCTCGGCCTACGCACGTCAGTTCTTGCAATTGATGGAAAAGCCCGAAGTCGATGCGATTGAAGGCCTGTCGCCTGCGATTGCCATCGAGCAAAAGGCTTCAAGCCACAACCCACGCTCCACCGTTGGCACCGTCACCGAGATCCACGACTACTTGCGATTGCTCTTTGCAAGGGCCGGCACCCCCTACTGCCCATTTCACCCTGATCAAGTACTTGAAGCACAAACCGTGGCGCAAATGGTCGACAGCCTACTTGCGCACCACCTTGGCGAGCGCATGCTGGTGATGGCGCCCCAGGTGATCGAACGCAAAGGCGAACACCAAGCGCTGTTTGAAGACTTGCGCACCAAGGGCTTTGTGCGTGTGCGGGTTCGAAGCGAACAGTCAAAAGCGCAGATTTATGATCTTGATCAGGCTCCAGTGCTTGCTCGAAATCAGCGTCACGCGATCGATATCGTGGTTGACAGGCTCAAAATCAGTGCCGATGCCAGCGCGCGCCTTGCTCAATCGTTGGAAACCGCGCTCTTACACGCCGAGGGTCGGGCCTTGTTGGTGCCGATGGAAACACCCGATGCCGAAGGCAGCCTTTTTTCCAACCGCTTTGCCTGTCCCCAGTGCGGCCATGCGCTCAAACAGCTTGAGCCAAGGCTTTTCTCATTTAACAACCCGGCAGGTGCCTGTCCAAGCTGCGACGGGCTTGGCATCGAGGGCTACTTCGACCCGCTGCGCGTGGTGCAATTTCCCAATCTGAGTCTTGCCTCGGGCGCAATCGCAGGCTGGGACAGACGCAACGCCTCGGCCTTTAGCGCCCTGCAAGCCTTGTCTCGAACGCTCGGATTTAGCCTTGATGAGGCCTGGGAAGCGCTCAGCCCAAGCTGCCACGAAGCGGTGCTCCACGGTCAGGGCAAGTTTGAAGGCGTATTGCCTAATCTCGAACGACGCTGGAAGGAGACCGACGCCAGCGCCGTTCGCGAAGAGCTTGCCAAGTTGCGCTCGAGCCGAAGCTGCCAGAGCTGTGCAGGCACGCGATTGCGTGCCGAAGCGCGCCATGTCCGAGTTGGACCCCGTGATGCCGACCATGGCATTTGGGAAATCTCATCTTGGACTTTGAAACAAGCCTCAGTCTGGGCTGAATCGGTGCAACTGCCCGGGGCCAAGGCACAAATCGGCGCGCGAATACTGCGTGAAATTGCCGCACGCTTGCGCTTTCTCAACGATGTCGGACTTCAATATCTCAGTCTTGACCGCTCCGCGGAAACCTTATCGGGCGGGGAATCGCAGCGAATCCGCTTAGCCTCGCAAATCGGCTCAGGGTTGACCGGCGTCATGTATGTGCTTGATGAACCCTCGATCGGACTACATCAGCGCGACAATGATCGGCTCATCGCCAGCCTTAAGCATTTGCGTGGCCTTGGCAACACAGTCCTGGTTGTTGAACACGATGAAGACGCCATCTTGAGCGCTGACCATGTCATCGATATGGGGCCAGGGGCAGGTGAACACGGCGGAAGCGTGATTGCCCAAGGAAGCCCGCAAGAAATTTGTGCTCACCCCGATTCACTGACTGGCCAATACCTAAGCGGGCGGCGCGAAATCGCCCTACCCAAAACGCGCCGAGCGCCGGGCGAGGCCTTCATCCGGGTTCTTGGCGCGCATGGCAATAACTTAAAGCATATCGATGTTGATATACCGCTTGGTCTGCTGGTTTGCGTGACCGGGGTGTCGGGCTCTGGCAAATCGACGCTGGTAAACGACACTTTATATGCGGCTGTGGCAAGGCGTTTGCACCATGCCAGCGCCGAACCCGCTCCGCATCGAGCCATTGATGGGCTTGATGCCATCGACAAAGTCATTGCTGTTGATCAAAGCCCGATTGGCCGAACGCCGCGATCCAATCCGGCAACCTACACCGGCCTATTTACGCCGATTCGTGATTTGTTTGCAGAAACAGCACTCGCTCGCGAACGCGGTTACGGCCCGGGACGGTTTTCATTTAATGTGCGCGGCGGGCGTTGTGATGCCTGCGAAGGCGATGGCATGTTGAAGGTGGAGATGCACTTTCTACCCGATGTTTATGTGCCCTGCGAAGTATGCGACGGCAAGCGCTACAACCGCGAAACCCTTGAGGTGCAATACAAGGGGATGAACATCGCCCAAATCCTGCAAATGACTGTCGAGCAAGCCCACAGCTTTTTTGCTGCGGTTCCAAGCATCGAACGACGGCTACAAACCCTCATCGATGTTGGCCTTGCCTATGTTCGACTTGGGCAAAGCGCAACCACCTTATCGGGAGGCGAAGCGCAACGGGTGAAACTGTCCCAGGAACTGTCCAAACGCGACACCGGCAAAACCCTTTACATCCTCGATGAGCCAACCACGGGTCTGCATTTTCAAGACATCGATTTATTGCTCAAGGTGATCAGCCAGTTACGCGATCATGGCAATACGGTCGTGGTTATCGAACATAATTTGGATGTGATCAAAGTCGCTGACTGGGTGATAGATCTCGGACCCGAGGGGGGTGACGCAGGCGGCTCACTGGTGGCGTGTGGTCCTCCTGAGCTCATTGCCGATCATCCAGACAGTCATACGGGTCGATATCTCGCCAAGCTCTTGCGAAAGCAGACAAGAAAATCATGAACCAAACACCAAGACATTACGACAAACATTTGGATTTTTCCGACCGCCGGGTCCTGGTGGTTGGCGGCTCCAGCGGGATTGGCAATGGCATTGCCCAAGCTTTCCGAAGCCAGGGCGCCACGGTTGAAGTCTGGGGTACACGGCCAAGCGCTGTCGACTATGAGGGCGAAGAAGGCTCAAGCCTTGAAGGCCTAAGCTATCGATGCGTCGATTTAAGCCTGCTAGAAAACGATTCGAAGAGCGCCGAGCTATCCCTGCAAGCCCATCGCAGCTTGGATGTTGTGGTCTTGTGTCAGGGGATCGTGCGCTATCAGCGGGCCGAATTCGAGATGCCCGGCTTTCGTGAGGTCATCGAGGTCAACCTGATGAGCTTGATGCGATGCGCAAGCGCAAGCTTTGAAGCCTTACGCCAGGCTCGAGGCAGCTTGATTGTGGTCAGCTCCACAGCTGCCTTTCATGCAACACGCGGCAACCCCGCCTATGCCGCCTCGAAGGCAGGCGCTGTGGGGTTGGTACGGACGCTCGCGCAAGCCTGGGCGAGCGAGGGTATTCGGGTCAACGGCATCGCGCCGGGCTTTGTCGACACCAAACTCACCAAGGTCACCACCGCCAACCCCAAGCGGCTTGCCGCTGCGCTTGAGCGTATTCCTGCGCAGCGTTTGGGCCAACCCGAGGATATGGCTGGCGCCGCACTATTCTTGGCGAGTCCGCTTGCAGCCTACATCTACGGCCAAACCCTTGTGGTTGACGGCGGCTTATTACTCTAGTTGTGATGCTTGGCTTGGAATCGCTGCTGCCGGTGGCCAACCCAGTCACCTTGCAAAAGCTCATCGAAGCACTTTGCCAACCTGTGCATCGTGCACTTGACCAAAGCCTGCAAAACACCATCGAACGCCTTGAGCAATTGCTCGATGAGGTCGACACTGTCGCAGACCAGTTGCGTGCTGCCGAACAAGCGCTGGATGCGCAAATTCAAGGCGCAGCGTCAGGCTTAAAGCGGCTGCGCAGTGCACCCAACACCGAGGCAGGTTTGTTATTAGGTCTATGGCAGAGCGCATCGGGACAGCCCCAAGGCAGCTTGACCGGACACGATGGCACGGCTGATTTAATTCAGCGAATCTCCCAAAAAGCGCAACAGGCAAAAGGCCCCTTGCAATCGCTGCAATCGGATTTAAGACAGTTTAGGCATATTGCAGGCGCAAGCAGAAAGCTTGCCCGCGAACGCGCAAGTGGCTCGCAAGCCTCAGCCTCGGCAATGAAAGCTGTAAGCCAGCAAATGATTCGGCTGCGTACCCGCGCGCTTCTCGATCAGGCGCAGGCCCGGGGCTGGATGAAAACCGTACCCGAAGGCAGTGCCCTGGAGCGCGCCATCATGCAGGCCGTCTTGCAACGCCTTACTTAAGCCTAAATCCCATCGGGGCCGGGTTCGAGTGAACGGCATCGGTACATCCCCATGCCTTTAAAGGAAATGACGATCTCCCCTTGTTGATTAAGCCCTTGTTGGACAAAGTGAATCAGGCCTCGATCGGGCTTTGATTGCGAGCGCCGTTTGCCAACAACCTCTACCCTGGCATGCAGGCGATCGCCAGGCTTCACAGGCTTGTGCCAACGTAATTCATCGACGCCGGGCGATCCCATGGATGCCAGCGGCGAAACGTAGTGCTCAACCAGCAAACGCATTAGCACGCCAGCACTCATCCAGCCGCTTGCAACCAAACCGCCAAACGACGATTGTTTGGCAGCTTCTGGATCGGTATGAAAAAGCTGAGGGTCATAGCGTTTGGCAAAGTCGATGATCTCTTCGCTCGTGATGTGATAGTCACCAAACTCAGCGACTTCGCCAACGCGATAGTCTTCAAAATAACGTGTCTTGAAGCTCGCAGCAGGTATTTGAGACATTCGCACTACACTCCACCTTAATGTTGAAGGCTTGATCCAGTGATTCAAACCCTAAGCGCTGATGCTGAGTTTGATCAAGACCTCGCAACTTCGCTGCAATCAACGATTGACGAGAAGCAAACATGAGCATGGCAAGGCCAACGCAAGATCAAAACAAAGCATGGCTTGATGGTATACGTACGGTGAAACATTGGCCCAAGCATGGGGTGATGTTTAAAGACATTACGCCACTTTTTCAAAACCCGGCTTATTTCAAAAGCATGATCGATACGCTCAAGCAGCGTTACGAGCCCATGAAACCCGATGTCATTGCAGGCATCGATGCACGCGGCTTTATGCTTGGAGCAGCACTTGCACAGGCCATGGGGCTCGGTTTTGTGCCGATCCGCAAAGCTGGCAAGCTGCCCTTTGAGACCATTAAAGAAGACTATGCACTCGAGTACGGTCAGGCCAGTATTGAAATTCATATCGATGCATTGAAAGCAGGCGATAAGGTTTTGCTGGTTGACGATTTAATGGCAACCGGAGGCACGATGCTTGCCGCCGTACGCTTGATCAAACGCTTAAAGGCCGAGGTGCTGGAAGCTTGCGCGATCATCGATTTGCGCGACCTCGGTGGCTCGGCGCTCCTGCGCAACGAAGCGGTGAGGGTGTTTAGTCTTCTGGCGATTGATTCGGGCGATGACACGCATTGATAAATGGCTGTGGGCAGCCCGCTTTTATAAGACCCGCTCGCTTGCTCAGGAGGCGATTGAAAAGGGCCGGGTTAAAGTCAATCGAGATCATGTAAAACCTGCAAGGACGCTAAAACCCGGCGACAGCGTGCAGCTCAGTCAGGGCGATAGCTTGCGTGAGATTGAAGTCATCGCGCTATCCGAACAACGAGGCCCAGCACCGGAAGCGCAAAAGCTTTACCGCGAAACCGAGGCCTCAATTCAAGCGCTTGCGCTTGCGAAAGAGCGCCGCAAGCTATTTCCTGAACCAGCGCATGCGATTGAACAAGGTCGACCCACCAAGCAGCAGCGCCGAGCGCTTGATCGGCTTCATGGCTCAAGCGATTAAGTCCGCGCTGAGCCCTCCACCAAAAGCTCGCCACGGCGCTAAAACGGACAAGCAGGGGGATTAGGCTTGAGCTGCCATGTCACGCAAACGGCCTTGGGCGAGAAAAAGCGTCAGCGCCGAACTTGTAGCAAATAGGACCCAAAAGCCGATAAATCCGAAGGTGTATGCTGCCATTGAATCGTCTGCCAGGTATTCGTGGACCAAGCTAACATCCTGGGGATCGACCAGCGAAAACAAGATGCCATTGGCCACAATCGCTATTAAAAACGACGGCCATAAAATTTGCATCACACAGCGGCAGCCAAAACCCGGCGCTTCGCGAATCACAACTTGTTCCTCTGCATCCTGCATCGCCTCTCTCCTAATCTCCAAGCCAAATCCTGGCTCTTCTCCTGAGGCCGACTCCGCTTCTTAGGGGCGTATGACCACCTCATCGCTTGAAGCCGACCAGACGGTTTTCATACGCCAGGCACCGCCTGCGTCTTCAACCATCAGCTGCCAATGGCCTTCTTTGGGCCATGTGAAATCAGCGATACGGTAAACCCCATGTCCTTGGGGCATGGCAATGCCCATACGATCTCGTCCAGATAAGGTGGGATGGATCCATTGCACCCGGATGGGGTTTGTGCTTTGAGCGGCTTGTCCCATCGATCGGAGTTGCACGCGAAGATCACTGCCGACTTGCTGCATGCTCAGCTCAAGCCCTAAGGCCTTAGCCTGGGCTTCTTTTGCAAGCGAATGGTTAATCGCCTTGCCTTCGCGCCAATATTCACCCACAACCAGCGCGTTGTTCGAACTTATCGCCAAATACGCAGTAAT
>VGHV01000104.1 GCA_016868095.1 Betaproteobacteria bacterium | reverse complement strand
TGTGTATACCCCACAGCAAGGCAGCATCAGCTTTCGCGGCAAAACTTTTGATCATATGAATTCGCGTGAGGTTGCCGAAATGGGCATCGCCAGGACTTTCCAGAATCTGGCTTTGTTCAAGGGTATGAACGTTATCGACAATATTATGTCGGGACGTAATTTGAAAATGAAAACCAATATTTTCCAGCAAGCGCTGCGTATTGGTGTTGCCGAACGCGAAGAACAAGCACATCGCGAAGTGGTCGAACGCATTATTGATTTTCTGGAAATTCAGGCCTGGCGAAAAACCCCGGTTGCAAGGCTACCCTATGGTTTGCAAAAGCGGGTCGATCTTGGTCGTGCACTTGCCATGGAACCACAGGTCTTGCTGCTCGATGAGCCGATGGCAGGCATGAATATCGAAGAAAAGCAGGATATGTGTCGCTTTGTTCTCGATGTTAATGATCAGTTCGGCACCACGATTGTGCTGATTGAGCACGATATGGGGGTGGTAATGGATATTTCAGACCGGGTTGTTGTGCTGGATTATGGAAAAAAGATCGGCGATGGTACACCCGACGAAGTTCGCAGCAATGAAGAAGTCATTAGCGCCTATTTAGGCACCTCTCATTGATTGACCTTCGTGTTTGACCGCCCAAAGCTTGTTGATCGTCCCAAGCCCGCAAGCTTTTTGATGAACATCTCTTTTGCGCTTCATAAGGTATAAGCATGGGCCCATTTCTGGAAACCTTAATTGGCGGCTTAATGACTGGCATGCTGTACTCGCTGGTAGCCCTCGGTTTCGTACTGATTTTTAAAGCGTCCGGTGTTTTTAACTTTGCCCAAGGGGCCATGGTCTTGTTCGCTGCACTGGCCATGGCACGCTTTGCCGAATGGATTCCAGCCTTGCTCGGTATCGAGCACAAAGTGCTGGTCAACCTGATGGCCTTCATCTTGGCGATGGGCGTCATGGTCATCCTTGCTTGGGTGGTCGAACGCTTTGTCCTCGGAAAACTGGTTAACCAAGACGGCGTGGCTTTGTTGATGGCAACCTTAGGCATCACTTATTTCATGGACGGATTTGGCCAGACGGTTTTTGGTTCGGATATTTACAAGATTGATGTGGGCTTGCCCAAAGAGCCGATGTTTTTGTTTGAAGATGTTTTTCAGGGCGGCATTTTGGTGAATCAAGAAGAGCTGAGTGCTGCAATCATCGCTGCGGCCTTGGTGGCCTTACTGGCGGCTTTTTTCCAATACACAGGCACCGGGCGAGCCTTGCGGGCGGTAGCCGATGATCACCAGGCAGCGCAGTCCATTGGTATTCCGCTTGAGCGGATTTGGGTTATTGTTTGGAGCGTTGCAGGCTTTGTTGCATTGGTGGCCGGGATCATTTGGGGCAGTAAGCTCGGTGTGCAGTTTTCACTTTCCCAGGTGGCCTTAAAGGCGCTTCCGGTGGTGATTCTTGGCGGACTTACATCGGTGCCTGGTGCGATTGTCGGTGGCCTCATTATTGGTGTGGGCGAAAAACTCTCTGAGGTTTACATTGGCCCGATGCTCGGTGGCGGGATTGAAATTTGGTTTGCCTATGCGCTTGCCCTGCTCTTTTTGCTCGTTCGTCCGCAGGGTTTGTATGGCGAAAAAATCATCGACCGAGTCTGATCGCTCTCACTTTCATCAGGAAATCGCGCACCATGCTTTATCGTGAAAATGGGCAGTTCAAGACAAGTTATCAGGCTGATCAGCAAATCTTTCCGATCGCTCAGGATCGTTATTTGATTCTCGCCTTGATCGCTGCAGCAGCCATCGTCGTGCCTTTTATTGCCAGCGAATATGTTTTCAGGGCTTTGCTGATTCCCTTTTTGATTTTGTCGCTCGCTGCCCTGGGTTTGAATATCCTGGTGGGCTATTGCGGCCAGATCTCCCTAGGTACCGGGGGCTTTATGGCGGTAGGCGCTTATGCAGCCTACAACCTGCTTGTTCGAATCGAGGGCATGCCAGCGGTGGTCGCGATCTTGCTTGGCGGTGTTTTTGCAATGGCCTTTGGCGTGGTATTCGGCATACCGTCCTTGCGCATTAAAGGTCTTTATTTGGCTGTGGCAACGCTTGCTGCACAGTTTTTTTGTGATTGGGCATTTTTGCGCATTAAGTGGCTGACCAATGATTCAGCCTCGGGGTCGGTGAGCGTGCCCGAGTTGATGGTTTTTGGCTGGAACGTCGACACCGCGATCGACAAATATCTTTTTTGTCTTGGCTTTGTGGTAATTTTTGCACTGTTGGCCAAAAATTTGGTGCGTGGCCATACAGGCCGCGAGTGGATGGCCATCCGCGATATGGATGTGGCAGCAGCTGTGATCGGCATCAGACCGGTATACGCAAAACTGACGGCTTTTGCAGTCAGCTCATTCATGGTTGGGGTTGCAGGCGCACTATGGGGATTTGTTTACCTTGGATCCTGGGAGCCTTCTGCGTTTAACATTAATCGATCTTTCGATTTACTCTTTATGGTGATCATCGGCGGGCTCGGTTCGATCATGGGGAGTTTTTTCGGCGCGGCCTTTATTGTGATCGTGCCCATCGTGCTTGATAACCTCCCCAACTGGTTTGGTATTCCCATCGATACCGCGCTTGCCTCACATCTTACCTTTATGATTTTTGGTGCGTTGATCGTCTTTTTCTTGATCGTCGAACCCCATGGCCTGGCGAGACTATGGTCGGTCGGTAAAGAAAAGTTGAGACTCTGGCCATTTCCTCATTGAAGATGGTCTTTGTTGAAGATGGGTTGAGTAGATTTTTGAACAAAACGTTTGAACTGGAGGCTGACATGAAGTTGAGATCGATTGCATTTGCAGCAGGACTGGCCGCTGCAAGTTTGAGCGCCACACTAGGCGTTACGAGTGCCCTGGCCCAAGCTAAGGAACAGTTTTTTCCGATGCTGGTTTATCGCACTGGTGCTTACGCGCCAAATGGCGTTCCCTTTGCCAACGGATTTCAAGATTATCTAAAGTATGTAAACACCAAGGGGGGTATAAACGGAGTCAAGGTCAGCTTCGAGGAATGCGAAACTGGTTATGCCACCGATAAAGGGGTGGAGTGCTACGAGCGCTTAAAAGGTAAAGGCGCAACACTTTTTCATCCGTTGTCAACTGGTATTACGTTCGCGCTCACCGATAAAATAATCAACGATAAAATCCCTCTCATTACGGCAGGCTACGGACGCGCTGATTCGGCTGACGGTATGGCTTTTCGCTGGAACTTCCCGCTCCTAGGTACTTATTGGACGGCAGCCGATGTGCTGGTTCAGCATATCGCGAAAAAAGAAGGCGGCCCCGATAAGCTCAAAGGCAAAAAGATCGCACTCGTTTATCACGACTCACCCTATGGTAAAGAGCCCATTGCTTTGCTTCAGGAACGTGCAAAGATGCATGGCTTTGATTTAAGCCTTTTGCCAGTGGCTCACCCCGGAGTTGAGCAAAAGTCGACCTGGTTGCAGATTCGTCAAAACCGTCCTGACTATGTGTTTTTGTGGGGTTGGGGTGTGATGAACTCTGCAGCGCTTAAAGAAGCTGTAGCGACGGGCTTCCCGCGCGACAAGATGTATGGCGTGTGGTGGTCAGGCGCAGAACCTGATGTGAAAGATGTGGGTGCCAATGCAAAAGGCTATAACGCCTTGGCCTTGCAGCACGGTGCTGAGTTCGATGCCAAAGTGGTCAAAGATATCCTTGCAACAGTACACGCTAAGAATCAGGGGACAGGTCCGAAAGAAGAAGTTGGCCAGGTACTTTACATGCGCGGTCTGATTTCCGCTATGTTGGGTATTGAGGGCGTCAAGGCTGCTCAAGAGCGCTATGGCAAGGGTAAGGTCATGAACACCGAACAGGTCCGCTGGGGTCTGGAAAATTTAAACCTTGATCAAAAGAAGATCGATGCGCTTGGGTTTGGTGGCGTAATGCGCCCTCTCTCAACGAGTTGTGCTGATCATATGGGTGCGTCCTGGGCGCGTTTACACACCTGGGATGGTGCTAAGTGGAGCTTTAGCTCTGATTGGTATCAGGCCGATGACCAAATCATCAAACCAATGGTTCGCGCATCGGCTGATAAGTACATCGCTGAGAAAAAACTTCAGCGTCGTACGGCCGCTGATTGTCAGTAAGTTGATCGTCTGAGCTCGACCGAACCCAGACAGGGTCTCGGTCGAGTCGCGTTGCTAAAACCCGTCCTCGGAACCCCTTGCAATGAGCCAAGCCTTTCTCAATGTCAACGGCATTGAAGTGATTTATAACCATGTGATCCTGGTGCTCAAAGGTGTATCGCTTCAGGTGCCCGAGGGTAAAGTTGTTGCCTTGCTCGGTGGCAACGGGGCTGGCAAAACCACCACCTTGCGCGCTGTGAGCAATTTGCTTGCAGGCGAACGCGGCGAGGTGACCAAGGGATCTGTCGAATTACGCGGTGAGCGGATCGAAAACCTCACGCCAGCGCAAATGGTCGATCGAGGTGTGATTCAGGTGATGGAGGGCCGTCACTGTTTTGCTCACTTGAGCATTGAAGATAATTTATTGACCGGCGCCTACACCCGCAAAGATGGTAAGGCGGCGATCGCCCAAACGCTCGAAAAAGTTTATAACTATTTCCCGCGGTTAAAGACCCGACGTAGTTCGCAGGCCGCCTACACCTCAGGGGGTGAGCAGCAAATGTGCGCCATTGGCCGCGCTTTGATGGCCAACCCGCGGATGGTTTTGCTCGATGAACCTTCGATGGGTTTGGCACCTCAAATTTTGAAAGAAGTTTTTGAGATCATCAAGGATCTCAATACCAAAGAGAAAGTAACGTTTTTGCTCGCTGAGCAAAACACCAATATGGCGCTTCGCTATGCCGATTATGGCTATATTTTAGAGAGCGGTCGGGTGGTGATGGATGGTGAGGCCAAAGCGCTCGCTGAAAATGAAGACGTCAAAGAATTTTATCTTGGTGTTAGCGGCGAAGGTCGCAAAAACTTTAAAGATGCGAAGTTTTACCGTCGCCGCAAGCGCTGGCTATCTTAAGTTCTCAAGTTTGAGCGAATCAGCATGTCTCCCCAGGTCAACTTTGCTACCTCGAATCCCAAGGATTCAGCTTCGCAAGCAAGTTCGGTCGGATCGCACGCGAGTTTTTGCCCTGGATCATCGACCGTGCCCGATGCTGGATCTGCCTACTTTGACAGTCGCGAGACGCGTAGCGCAGAGCAGCGCGAAGCCGCGCTCTTTGCAGCCCTGCCCGCATTCATTGCCCATGCAAAAGCGTACGCGCCAGAATGGGCCAAGCGATTGCAGGCTTTTGATGCGCAGTCGATTCATTCACGCAAGGCACTCGCTGCGCTTCCGGTCTTGCGTAAGTCGGATTTAAAAGACTTACAAAGCATCGACCCGCCCTTCGGTGGGCTTAACGCCACGCCCGTTGGCAAGATGAGCAGGCTTTTCATGTCTCCAGGCCCGATCATGGACCCGGAAGGTACAGGTGCTGATCCATGGCGAGCGGGGCGTGCGCTTTGGGCTGCCGGCATCAGGCCAGGCATGATCTTGCAAAACTGTTTTGGTTATCACCTCACACCAGGCGCTTGGATGGTCGATGCTGCGGCAAGACATATTGGCTGCGCTGTGATTCCAGCTGGCGTTGGGCAAACCGAGCAGCAACTCGAACTGATTACAAGCTTTAAGCCCGATGCCTATGTGGGTACGCCATCATTTTTGCGTATCCTCATTGAAAAGGCCAAAGAGCTTGGCGCTGATATCTCAGCATTAAAGCAGGCGCTTGTCGCTGCAGAAGCCTTGCCGCCAAGTCTGCGTCAATGGTTTCATGATCAAGGCATGCGAACGGTTTTGCAGTGGTATGGCACGGCCGATTTGGGCTTGATCGCTTATGAGTCGCCCGCTTGTGAAGGCATGATCCTTGATGAGGATTTAATTCTTGAGATCGTGCGTCCAGGTAGCGATGAGCCAGTGCCCGATGGCGAAGTCGGCGAAGTGGTGATCACAAGCTTTAATCCGCACTACCCGATGATTCGATTTGGGACAGGGGATTTATCGGCGGTGATGCCAGGGATTTCGCCTTGCGGACGGACGAATATTCGTATCCGGGGCTGGTTGGGGCGGGCTGATCAGACGACCAAGGTTCGGGGTATGTTTGTCCAACCCGGGCAGGTGGCTCAGGTGCTAGCCCGCCATCCACAAGTCAAACGCGCGCGCCTTGTCATCACCGGGGAAATGGCGCAAGACGAGATGACCCTGTATTGTGTGCTTGCCGAGGATGCGGGTGGCACCTCAACAGCGCTTGAGCAGGCGCTTACCCAGTCGATTCGCGATGTCATGAAGTTGCGAGCCGAGCTGCGTTTTGTCGAAGCTCAGGCGCTTGCCAATGACGGTAAGGTCATCGAGGACGCCCGCAAATACGATTAATTTGCGGAGGTTTCGATGTTTCAACAGGACTTACTGCGCGGCAAGCGCTTTTTGGTGACCGGTGGGGGCAGCGGCCTTGGCCGGGCGATGTGTGAACACTTTTTGGCCCATGGCGCGGAGGTCGCGATTTGTGGCCGCCGGGCGGCCGTCTTGGAAGAGGCGGCTGAAGCGATGCGCGAACAAAGCGGTGGCAAGGTCCATTGCTATAACCTCGATATTCGCGATGCTTCGGCTGTTGATGCCATGGTCGCCGACTTGTTTGAAAAGGGTGGATTAGACGGCCTTGTAAACAATGCAGCGGGCAATTTCATCAGCCCCACCGAGGCGATGTCGACCCGTGGTTTTGATGCCATCGCAGGTATTGTTTTTCACGGCAGCTTTTATGTCACCCATGCGGTCGGCCGCCGCTGGATTGAGGCGGCCCAATCGCGTGGCGGGTGGAAGCCTGGTGAGCCCATGAAATCGGTGCTTTCGATCACCGTCACCTGGGTTGAAAATGGAGGTCCTTACACCGTGCCGAGCGCAATGAGCAAAGCTGGCATTGCCACCATGACCAAATCGCTGGCTGTAGAGTGGGCGCGTTACGGCATTCGCCTAAACGCGCTTGGGCCCGGGGAGATTCCCACCGAAGGCATGAGTAAGCGCTTAAATCCCGGTGAAGAGGGTGGTGAGCGTTCGCGGCTAAACAACCCTCAAATGCGTCCTGGAAGCATGCGCGAACTTCAGCACTTAGCGACGTTTTTAATGTCGAATGGTTGCGACTGGTTATCTGGGCAGTCGATTTACATGGACGGTGCAGGCTATTTAGCCCATGGCGGCAATTTTTATGGCCTAAGAGCGTGGGATGATGCGCAGTGGCGTGAAGCGCGTGAACGGATTGAGGCGCACAACGCCAAAGATCGCGCGCAGCGTGGGCTGGGTCGATGAAGCCACAGGTCTACGATTTTGAAGGCGTGGTGCCGGTTATTGACCCGAGCGCCTATGTCCATCCAAGTGCGGTTTTAATCGGCGATGTGTGGATCGGCGCAGGTTGTTATGTGGGTGCAGGTGCTGTATTCCGAGGTGACTTCGGCCGCATTGAGCTGCATGAGCATGCCAATGTTCAGGACAATTGTGTGGTCCATTCGCTGCCCGATTTTGACTGTGTGATGGAGCGACGCAGCCATATGGGTCACGGCGCTGTGATCCATGGCTGTCGTATTGGTGCAGGGGCCTTGATTGGCATGAATGCCGTCATTCTCGATAAGGCCATCATTGGTGAAAACGCCCTGGTCGCGGCGATGACGCTTGTCAAGGTCGCGCAGGTTATTCCTGCTGCGGTAATGGTTACCGGAGCACCTGCCAAGGTGGTGCGAGCGCTCCATGAGAAAGACTTGGCCTGGAAGCGGCTCGGTACCGATTGGTATATCGAATTGGCCCAACGTGCC
>VGHV01000103.1 GCA_016868095.1 Betaproteobacteria bacterium | reverse complement strand
TCGACCCGCTGGGATTGTCCTTCCACCCAGACGAAGCATAGGCGCCATTGCCCACTGATGCGTATGCTGTTATTGATAAAGCGCTTGACTCGCCGCCCTTCGAAAAGAGCCCGCGTGTCGCTGCAGTGAAAGCTTACGATCATCCGCGAATAATAACGTACGTCGTTAATAACCAAAAGCGTTATTTCATAGTGCCCGTTTCAATGAAGCTAAGGTCTTTGCAGGTCCGGCGCAGGGAAAAAAGGCGGCTCACCCAAGGCGAACTTGCTATGCGACTTAGTAAGGTGCAGTCTTAGATTGCACCCGCCGATGCCAGCTACTTCGAAGGTCCGCGTGACCTACGAATCCGACTTTGTTTCAGAGGCTACCTGCCGTCAGGGACGCCGCATTCGAAACCCTTGCGAAAACCACACGACCAAAACCAAAAGCAGTGCTGGCAGATAAAACCAATGAGGCGTCGGACGCTCTGCTGGAACCATGATTGAAACAACCTCCCATCCCTGCTCGAATCCTGCCTTTTGAGCCTGGGATCCGAATCGGACAGCGCTAATCTGGCTTTGTCCCCCTAGCGACATGAGTTGTATTCCTGCGCTTGAAAGTCGTTTGCGTCCATCTTCAGTACCTACCCCAAGATTTAAAGCAAGCGTTTTTGTAATGTCCGCACCCTCAAGATTCATCCCCCGAATGACAAAGACCAAGCGAGAATCGTCGCTGGCGTGTTGCACGACTTCATAAACGCTTGAGACCTCTCGCTCAACGAGAGGTGGCTTGAGTTGATTCATGATTAAGTCTGGACGAAATAAAAGAATAACAGCCACACTTAAGAGTAAGTTTTCCCACAAGCGATTCTTAACGCGAAACCAGTTCATGCTAATGGCGCCAAAGACAAGCATCGCGAGGCTACATGCAGCGACAACGCGTATTAACTCCCACGCATCGTTAACATCGATCAATAGAAGTTGTGGATTGAAGATCCAGATGAAAGGCAGTATGACGGTGCGCAGCGCATAGCGTGCGCCTTGCATACCGGTCTTGATAGCATCCTCACCGGAAATCGCTGCGGCGGCGAAGGTCGCTAACCCAACGGGAGGCGTTATGTCGCCCATAATACCGTAATAAAAAACAAATAAGTGCACGGCGATTAAGGGAATCACTAGACCACTTTGCGCGCCAAGCTCGACCACAACAGGAGCCATCAAGGTCGCTACCAACACATAATTTGCTGTTGTCGGCACACCAAGCCCGAGCACGAGACAGACAAATGCTATAAACAATAGCATTATCAAAACATTCCCCTGAGCGACCGCTTCAACAAAGTCGGTCATTCGCAAACCTAAGCCGGTAAGCGTTATGCCACCTACAATAATGCCTGCAGTAGCCGTTGCAATACCGATACCCACCATGTTTCTGGCGCCATCATGAAAGCCACCAACAAGGTCATGCAAGCCCTCTCGCCACGTTGGCAGCATAGGTTCTTTTCTAATCAAAGCCATACAGGGCTTTTGAGTGATCATTAAAGTTATAAGTACAACAACAGCCCAGAAGGCCGATAGCGAGGGCGAAAGCTCTTCAATCATCAGACACCAAATCAAAGTGCCTATTGGGAGCAAATAATGAAGCCCAGCTTTTACCGTCGTCCAAGTGTCGAGTACTTGTGGATTATCAATATCGATATCCTGAGGCAAGGCTTGCGATCTCGCCGCTTGGTTTATCGCCATCAAATAGATCAGCAGCATAAACAATGCTGCTCCCCAAATCGCGAAATGTCCAAGTAAGTATTTTATAAACGCTAAAGCGTAATAAAGTATTGCAATTAGAATCACCGAACCCGAGACCCCGATGCCAACGCGAATCCACCGCTGATATCGCGGCCGATATTCCCTTTTGACGATCGGCTGCATGCCCAGCTTCAAAGCCTCAAGATGAACAATGTAGAACAATCCGAGATAGGACAATATTGCTGGCAAAAGAGCGTGTTTAACGATCTCAGCGTAAGGGATGCCAACGTACTCAACCATTAAAAAGGCGGCGGCTCCCATCACCGGCGGCATGATTTGTCCGTTCACCGAACTCATCGTTTCTATGGCACCTGCTTTTACACCGCCATATCCTGCCTTTTTCATCAAGGGGATAGTGAAAATCCCCCCAGAGACTACATTCGAAACGGAAGACCCTGAGATCATGCCGTTGAGTGCTGACGAAATCACCGCGACCTTAGCGGGTCCTCCACGAAGATGGCCAAGAGCAGCGAAACTTACTTGCATCATGTAATTGCCACCGCCTGCGCGATCCAGTAGCGCACCGAACAAGACATAGATAAAAATAGCACTCGTCGACACCCCAAGTGCGATGCCATATACCCCCTCGGTGGTTAACCACATGTGGGAGATCAAGCGATTGAGTGATGCTCCTTTATGTTGTAAGACCTCAGGCATCCAGGGACCTGCCATTGCGTAAGCGATAAAGAGCAGTGCCAGTAAGGCCATCGGTAAACCCACTGCCCGCCGGGTTGCTTCGAGCAATAGCAAAAGTCCAAGACTTGCCGTTAACACATCAAAGCCTGTCGGCTGTCCGGGTCGGGTTGCGAGTTCGCTATAAAAGATCAGCAAATACGCGCCTGCAAAACATGCCAGGATCGCAAAGAGCCAGTCAAACCATGGAACGCGATCCGTCTGCGAGCGGCTTGAGAACGGCCAAAGCAAGAACCCAAGAAAAAGCGCAAAGCCCAAATGAATCGAACGCGCCTCCGTATCGTTTAGCACGCCAAAGCCGAGCGCAAAAGGCAGCGGCGATGCGTACCAAAACTGAAACATTGCCCAAAGAAGGCAGATCAGCATGACAAATCGCTTGACAGCTTCAGAAGGATTTCTGCCGCCAGTGTCAGCTTGAGCGACAAGGC
The DNA here is from genome assembly GCA_016868095.1 of Betaproteobacteria bacterium. Classification (GTDB taxonomy): domain Bacteria; phylum Pseudomonadota; class Gammaproteobacteria; order Burkholderiales; family Burkholderiaceae_E; genus UBA3064. The sequence continues at coordinate 4,981 of VGHV01000103.1, read as the reverse complement.
GTTGCAAAGCCTCGGGCGCTTTCTCGATATCTGAAGCCATCAGCGTCTCATAACCTGGTACCTGATAAACGAAAAGGGCGAAGCAATCTTCGCCCTATCAGCATGCAAAGCAAGCGCTTCTTACTTGACCCAGCCCTTCTCCTTGTAGTAACGCAACGCACCTTCGTGCAAGGGGGCAGACAGGCCATCCTTGATCATCTGTTCGGGCTTCAGATGTGCCAGCGCTGGATGGAGCTTTTTAAACTCATCGAAATTATCGAACACCGCCTTCACCACCTGATAAACGGTGTCGGCTGGTGTTTTGGCAGAGACGACAACGGTAGCTAATACGCCGTAAGTCTGGGCACCGTCGGGGTTGTTTGGGTACAAGCCACCCGGAATGCTGGCTTTGGCATAGTACGGTTTTGAGGCCAAGAGTTTGTCGACTGCAGGGCCTGTCACCGATACCAGCTTAGCGCCACAAGTTGTCGTTGGATCCTGAATATTGGCACTAGGGTGACCAACGCCATAGAAAAAGCCATCAATCTTGCCGTCACAAAGGGCCGGACCGTGCTCATCAGCTTTGAGTTCGGCAGCAAGTGAAAAATCAGTCAGCTTCCAACCCATGGCAAGCAGCAACTCTTCCATGGAAGCTCTCGTACCAGAACCAGGGTTACCCACATTGAACCGCTTCCCTTTTAAGTCTTGCAGCGTTTTCGCATTGAGCTCCTTGCGCGCGAGAACTGTGAAAGGCTCAGGGTGTACAGAAAAAACAGCGCGTAGATCAGCGTAGGCGCCAGCGCTTTTGAACTGAACATCGCCTTTAAATGCGTTGTATTGAACATCTGATTGGGTAAAGCCCAGGTCAAGCTCGCCAGCTTTAATCGTGTTGACATTGAAGACCGATCCTCCGGTCGACTCCACAGAACAGCGGATGTTGTGCTTTGCCCTGTCCTTGTTGACCAGTCGACATATTGCCCCCCCAGCTGCGTAGTAAACACCGGTCACGCCACCTGTCCCGATCGTTACGAATTTTTGCTGAGCAAGACTCACCGAGCCAAACATTGCGGCTGACAGTCCGATCACTGAAGCTGCAGCAAAAGTAAGTGACTTTTTAATCATGTCCAATAGTTCCTTATATAAATAGTAACGACTCAAGCGAAGCGTCGATTGCCTCGCTGAGCTTTTGCACAACAAGCTCAAGCTCAGACTCGAGCGCAATAAACGGCGGCGCAACAAGAACATGATCACCTCGATGTCCGTCAACCGTGCCACCCATCGGATAAACCATGAGCCCTCGCGACATTGCCTCGCGCTTGATTGTTGCATGCAAACGCTGCTTAGGGTCGAAGCTCGCTTTGCTTTGTCGATCCTCGACGAGCTCAATGCCCCAAAAAAAGCCGCGGCCCCGAATCTCACCGACCTGAGGGTGAGCATCGAAGGCCTGATGGAGCATTTGCTCAAAAACTTTCCCCAATTCGCTAACCCGATCAACAAGTTGCTCTTGCTGAATAACCTTTTGCACGGCTAGCGCAGCGGCGCAGGCAATGGGGTGTCCCAGATACGTATGCCCATGTTGAAAAAAACCCGAACCGGTCGACATCGCGTTGACAATTCGTTCTTGCGCAAGCACAGCACCAATCGGTTGATAGCCTCCGCCTAGTCCTTTTGCGATCACAAGCAAATCAGGACTCACGCCCTCCTGCTCGCAGGCATGGAGACTTCCAGTCCTACCCATGCCGCACATGACTTCGTCAAGGATGAGCAAAATACCATATCGATCGCAAACCTTTCGGATCGCTTGAAAATAACCTGGAACCGGAGTAAGTACGCCAGCCGTTGCGCCACCAACGGTTTCCGCTACGAAAGCGATAATGCTATCCGATCCATAACTGAGGATGGTTGCCTCAAGTTCATCGGCGAGGCGTTGCCCATAATCTTGGTCGCTCTCGTTTGTGCGCTGTTCACGATAGGGATAGCAGGCAGATACATGCGATACCTGCATCAGAATCGGTGCAAAGGGCTCACGACGCCAAGCATTACCACCGACCGCAAGCGCGCCTAGCGTATTGCCATGATAGCTTTGCCTTCTAGCGATGAAGTGCTTACGCTGAGGCTGACCGATTTCGAGATAGTACTGACGCGCCATCTTCAAGGCAGCCTCAATCGCTTCAGAACCTCCGCTCACAAAGTAAGCATGGCTGATGCCCTCCGGCGCGTGCCGCACCAGATTCGATGCGAGTTCTTCAGCCACATCGGAGGTGAAAAAACCGGTATGCGCAAAAGCTAAACGATCAATCTGTGCGTGCATTGCAGCGATCACAGCAGGATGGCCATGTCCGAGGCAGGAAACCGCCGCACCGCCCGAAGCGTCAAGATAGCGGCGCCCCTGTTGATCGACTAACCAGCAACCATCACCGCTCACGGCTATCGGCGGCGTTTGATGCAGATGACGATGAATGACGTGGGAATTACTCATGTCTTCACGCTACAGGCGCGCCAAATGCTGCGTTGCACCGGCATATAGCACTTCGCGCATCGCCCCCGAGGCTTGCTCATGAAACGCTACCGCCACGGGATCCATATCGAAGCTCGGCCGCGGTGCATGAACAAAATGAAGATAAGCATCCTCACCTCTGACAAGCGCAGCGCAATCCCATTGAGTCACCGTTTGTTTGGCATCAGGAGGCAGAAAATGCATCGATACACCCATACGACGATCACTCGACAAATTTGGCCCTGAGCCATGCGCAAGACAATAGTTGTGAATGGACATCTGACCTGCCTTCAGCGGCATTGCAACAGCTGCAGCCTTATTCAAGGCGCTAATCCTTTGGCCGCGCGTTAACATGTTATCGGGATCGTAAGTGTCTTCATGGTCGAAGGTTTCTCCAAGATGGGTACCTGGTATTACCGACATGCACCCAGCTTCCTCGCTGGCATCTGAAATTGCAAACCAGGCGGTAAGCACTTTTCGACTTGAAAGCCCCCAATACGTATTGTCCTGATGCCAATCAACAAACTGCCTCGAGCCTGCATCTTTGATCCAAAAAATCGTACTCCAGCACAAGATATTGGGCCCAATCAGCTGCTCGACAGGGTCAAGCACTCGAGGATCTCTAATTAATTCGTCGAGCCATTTGAAAAGTAAGAATGCCCGACTACGCTGACTCGCTTTGAGGCTTCCACCTTGCTGAGTTTCAAAACACTCTAATGCTTGTCTGATTGATAAGGCCTCGCTCGGATCCATGACATCAATTGCGGGCACAAACCCTGCGCCGTGGTAATGATTGATCTGCTGATCAGTTAATTTCATCCGAACCGCCTCCATCGCATCCATCCAGACTAGACCTATTGTCGATGCTCGAACGAGGATTGGCAAGGCTAACCAGAAGTCCTTAAACCTGTAGCAATACCATTAACAGCAATTTGAATGGCAGAGTTGAATTATCCTTAGCCCCATGCATCTACTCCTTACTCGATTTATCGGCCTGCTTCTCTTCTTGCTTGGACCTGGGTTTGCGCTTGCCCAGTACAAGCCGTCCTATACCGTGCTCAAAGAGCACATTCGGGTGGATGTAAAAGCCGATGGCTCAAACCGCTATCAAATGGAGCGAGTGATTCGCATCGACACGCCCACAGGCGTTGAGAAAGAAGGCGAGCAGCGCTTTGGCTATGTGGGATCGCTTGAGACCGTTGAGATTCTTGAGGCCTACACCGAAATGCCTGATGGCACGAGGATTGTCGTGCCCGCCGATCAGATCCGCACCCAAGATGTGGCCGATGACGACGATGGCCGGATTTTTAGCGATCGCAAGCAAAAGATTGTGATCTTTCCCCAGGTTGCCATCGGCAGCAAGCTTTATGTGCGGCTCGACAATCATCACCACACGCCCTACTTTCCGGGGCACTTTTTCATCGGCGAGTTTTTCTCGCCTGCGATTCCTCAGCTTGACTATCGTTTCACGCTGGTCCACGACCCCAAGCTTCCAATTAAGGTAGCGGCTAAGTCCCATCAGGGCGAGGCTTTGCTAAAAAAGCTCCAAGGCTTTCGCATAAGCGGTGGACAGGTGCCTGCGCAGCCTGATGATCCACAGGGTTCGATACGTTATGAGTTTTCAGTGGTGCAGCCTGTTGCGATCGCCCGTGAGCGCGATGAGGTCGATATCACTGACTTCGCAGCCTGGATTGGTGCGACGAGCTTTGCCGATTGGGGCGCACTGGGAAAAGCCTATCAGGCACGCTCACGGCCTCACAGTGAAGCCGATGAAGCGATTAAAACGCTTGCTCAATCATTAACCGCCAAGGCTGGCAGTGATCGCGACAAGCTGCGCATCCTTCACGATTGGGTGGCCCAACACATTCGATACCTGGGTGTGTATGTCGGTGCGGGCGGCTTTGTGCCGCGCAAAGCCACCGAGATCTTTGCCACACGATATGGCGATTGCAAAGACCACGTTGCCTTGCTTGAAGCCATGTTGCGTGCGGTAGGCATTGAAAGTTCGCCTGCCCTCATTAACTTGGGCGACGCCTACAGGCTTCCCGAACTCGCAGTGTCCAACCCGATCAATCATGTGATTACCTATGTCCCCTCGCTTGATCTTTATGTGGATTCCACCGCGCAGTTTGCAGCCGTAGGTACCCTCCCAACTGGCGACAGTAATAAGCCGGTCATCATCACCGCCACCGGGGAACTCAAGCGAACCCCACCCCAGGCATCGACCCGAGACGGGGTTCGTGTGTTAAGCCGCATGGTGATGCTTTCCGATGGTCGCATTAAAGGGGAAAGCACCATGCACTACGGTGGCACCTATGCCATTAGCTCGCGGCAGGCCTGGCATGACCGTCAACACAAGGACCCACAAAATACCGTGGACTGGATGCTTAACCGAAATAAGGAATCAGGAAAAGGAAGCTTTAAGTACGGCGACCCGCTTGATCTGAGTACCAACTGGTTTGTTACCACGTCCTACGAACTCGATGAGATCGCCAACCTGCCAGG
>VGHV01000102.1 GCA_016868095.1 Betaproteobacteria bacterium | reverse complement strand
GCGAGTACTTATATCGATTGCATGACGACCGCTTTGCTCACTAATGATGCCGTGCTCCTGGTTTGCGCTTATCAGTTGATAGTCGGCAAGTGGTTGGCCGTTGATGTCGCATATCTGTCCGTAGCCATAATCAATCGCTTGTTTTTGGGTCCCGCGGTCTCGGCTCATCGCCATCCAGCCCGCATCCACAATAGCCCATCCTTTTTCCTTTTGATGGCCGATCACCGTGGTGAGCACGCTAAGCGCGATATCGTCGAGTTTACAGACGCCGACATTTGCCATGACAAGGTCAAAAAAGACATAGACCCCGGCCCGAGCCTCAGTCACGCCCTCGAGACTTTGCGCTGAAAGCGCCGTCGGTGTCGAACCAACGCTCACCTGATCGCAGGCTATGTTTGCGGCACGCAGTCGGTTTGCTGCCCTTAGGCAAAGGGAGCGCTCTTGTTCTGCTAGGACTGCCAAAGCCTCTGGCGTGTTTAACTCGTAGCTCGAGCCCGCATGGGTCATGACACCCCCAAGTCGAAGCTTGCCCTGGCTAAGCAGTCTCCCGATCGTGAGTAGCTCATCACTTTCAGGACTGACGCCAGATCGATGGTGATCAGTGTCGATCTCAATCCATACTTCGAAGGCAATACCGTGTCGTGTAGAAAACGCGGCGAGCGCAGCGGCAGTATCGGTATTGTCTGTAATAAGTTTTAGGTCACAACCTTTTTCAATGAGTCTGGCGGCTTGCCATAATTTTGATTCGACAATCCCAACGGCATAAAGAATATCTTTAATACCAGCTTCGAAAAATTGCTCAGCTTCTTTTAAAGTTGAAACAGTTATTCCCTTTGCACCGACAGCTAATTGCAGCTTAGCGATATCGATTGATTTGCTCGTCTTGGCATGGGGGCGAAAGCTCACGCCCAAGGCACGCATTCTCTGTTGCATGCGCTGAATATTAAACGTCATGCGTTGCATATCGATCAGTGCTGCAGGGGTATCAAGATCCTGAAGTTTCATAGGGCAGCTTCATGCGACGGCAGTCGTTGTATCGGCAATCGTGACTCGTTGAAGCAATCTTCGATACCCATCATAGCCTCCTGTAGCTCTGTGAACCAAGCAACGATTGTCCCAAATCAATAGCGTGCCTTCTTCCCATCGATGACGGTAAATGACTTCTTCGGAAGCCATGTGCTTGAACAGTTGTTCGAGCAGATCATGAGCTTCATCGTCGGGCATGTCCTCAATGCCTATGGTGTATGCCGGGCTTACAAACAAAGCGGCTTTACCGGTCTCAGGGTGTACTCGTTTGATCGGATGAGTTTGCGTCTTGCGAGCACTAGAGCTAAAGCTTATAGCCATCGATCGGCCCATGGCCCTATCGCTTTCACCATAGGCACCATCAGGTGCATAGCCGCGACGTGCAGAATGAATAGCCTTTCGTGATCCGACTGCGTCTCTTAGCGCTCTCGGTATGAGCTCCCAGGCTGCATATTGATTCGCAAACTCTGTGTCGCCGCCCATTGGTGGAATCACGCAGGCATAGAGCGCTGTTGCGGCTGGAGGTCGGGGTAGAAAACTCCAATCGGAGTGCCAGTTTTCAGCAAAGAGCTTGGTCTTCTCATTGGCTTCGCGCCGTACTTCTACAACGTGTTGATGGCCTGGGATGGGTGCAATAAATGGATCTTCGCTTCGAGGGCCGAGTTGGAGCGTGATACGTTCAAGGTCGGCAATCGTTAAATGCTGCCCGACGACTGCGATCACCTGATGGTTCAACCAGGCTTGTCGAAATTGACTCAATAGCGCTGCAGATAGTGGAAGGCGCAGGTCCAAACCTTGGATCGTTGCGCCGCAACTCGAATTCGATGGAATGACTTCAAACATAAAGTTTCCTTATGGCTCGATGAATAGCGGGTTATGGTTTCGTCTCAAGTCGGTTTCAAATGCAAGCTGGCATCATGCTTATCGGCGATATAGACTACTACCATGAGTCAATTCACGCACACCATTGGCGTTCGTAGCTATCGATTTGCCGATCTCAAAGACCTACTGGCCAAAGCGACGCCGTCGCGATCAGGTGATTATCTTTCCGGGGTTGCGGCTGCCCATGCCGAACAACGCGTTGCAGCGCAAATGACGCTGGCGGCACTACCACTTAAAACATTTCTACAACAATCGGTTATTCCCTATGAAAGTGACGAAGTCACGCGTCTGATCATTGATACACATGACGCAAAGGCATTTGCAGCAGTGCAACACATGACGGTGGGTGATTTTCGTGACTGGCTGTTGTCGGACCTTGTCGACGAGATAACGCTAAGCGCACTCGCACCCGGCCTGACACCCGAAATGGTTGCAGCTGTCTCAAAAATTATGCGGATCCAAGACCTGATCTTGGTAGCAAAAAAATGCCGTGTAGTCACGCAATTTCGAAACACGATCGGCTTAGCCGATCGACTTGCAACTCGACTTCAGCCGAATCATCCTACTGACGATGCCACCGGTATTGCGGCGAGCATGGTTGACGGTTTGTTGTATGGCGCAGGCGATGCCGTCATCGGCATCAACCCAGCCAGCGATAACGTACAACAAGTCATTCGTATTGTTCATATGCTCGATGAAGTCATTCGCCACTACGATATCCCGACCCAATCTTGCGTATTAACGCATGTCACGAACACGATCGCAGCAATTGAGCGCGGTGCGCCGGTCGATTTGGTATTCCAATCGATAGCAGGTACTGAGGCTGCCAACCGTAGCTTTGGTATTGATCTGGCGCTTTTAGCCGAGGCACATGACGCAGGCTTATCGCTTGGTAGGGGTACGCTCGGTCATAACCTTATGTATTTCGAAACAGGTCAGGGCAGTGCGCTATCGGCCAACGCACACCATGGCGTGGATCAACAAACCTGCGAGACGCGAGCCTATGCGGTGGCTCGCCGCTATAAACCCTTGCTGATCAACAGCGTCGTCGGTTTCATCGGTCCGGAGTATTTGTATGATGGCAGGCAAATTGTACGAGCGGGCTTGGAAGATCATTTCTGCGGCAAGTTAATGGGGTTGCCGATGGGTTGTGATATTTGTTATACAAATCATGCTGAGGCCGATCAAAATGACATGGATGTGTTGCTCACACTGCTCGCAACTGCAGGCTGCAATTTCATCATGGGTGTACCGGGTTCAGACGATATCATGCTCAATTATCAGACAACCTCTTTTCATGATGCCCTATACGCGCGGCGGGTACTTAACTTAAGACCCGCTCCTGAGTTTGAGGCCTGGCTGCACAAGATGGCAATCCTTCGCGACAGCCCGCAAGTCGAACTCCATGATGAGATACCGCCTCGTTTTGCAAACGCTGTATTGAAGATATCTTGATGATAACGTTCCGAGCTATATGACGGAAAGTAAGCGCCAATCAATCGTCGTAGATAATCCCTGGCAATCGTTGCGGAAGTTTACGCCTGGACGTATTGCACTAGGTCGTACCGGTGTTAGCCTTCCAACCCAGCAGCAACTGGCCTTTCAACTCGATCATGCGCGCGCTCGTGATGCCGTGCACCACGACTTGAATGGGGACGGTCTAGCAGCATCCGTAAACGATCTGCGTTTGTTTGAGCCATGCGTGGTTGTCGAAAGCGCGGCTGAAAGCCGTGCGATGTACTTGCAGCGTCCTGATCTTGGACGCAGACTTTCAGCCCGCTCAAAGCTGCTCTTGCAGTCTCGCGCTGAAGGCGACCGTGGTGCAAGCTACGATCTGGCCTTTGTCATTGCTGATGGCTTATCCGCCTTGGCTATTGAGTCGAGTGCCGTAGCATTTTTACGAGCAATGCATAAGCATTTGATCAAGCACCCCTTGCGATGTGCGCCCCCTGTCATCGTGCGGCAGGGTAGGGTAGCGATTGGCGATGAAATTGGTGAATTGATGGCTGCAAAGGTGGTGGTTGTTATGATTGGCGAACGTCCTGGATTGAGTTCGCCCGATAGCATGGGGCTCTACATGACATGGGCGCCCCGCGTTGGATTAACCGATGAGCGTCGTAACTGCATTTCTAATATTCGCCCTGCCGGGTTGACTTATGAAGAGGCGGCGGACAAATTATATTATTTGATGAGCGAGGCTTTAAGCCGTTGCCTCAGTGGCGTGCAACTCAAGGACGAGACAGCCGCATCGACTATCCAAGGTCGCTTTTCAAATTTTCTATTAGGTGATTAAAAATCCGGGGCTGGTTTTACGTTTTAGATCGGTACCATGTTCGCTTTACGATTGGAGAGATACAAGCATGCATAGACGACGAATCCTAAGTGCTGCACTGGTTGGCACGACTTCTGCGGCATTAGGTACTGGTGGTGTTCTTGCACAGACATACCCATCGCGGCCGTTGAAAATGATTGTCCCGTGGCCCCCTGGTCAAGCCACGGATTTGGCAGGTCGTGTGGCTGCCCAAGAAATTTCAAAAGGGCTTAGCGTTCCTGTGATTGTCGAGAACAAGGCCGGTGCAGGCGGCACGATTGGAACAGATACCGTGGCTAAAGCAGCAGCTGACGGCTACACCATCTTAGCCGCTTCAAGTGGCCCGATGTCAATTGCGCCCTTGCTCCAAAAGGTTCCCTACGATCCGATGAAAGATCTCGCGCCTGTGGCGATGATCGGCATGTCCCCTTATGTGCTTGTGACTTCACCAGCCGTGCCAGCAAAAGATTTACGTGAATTTATAGCGATGCTTAAGTCTGCCCCTGGCAAGTATAGTTTTGGATCCTCAGGTACCGGCGCAACGGCCCACCTGATTGCCGAAGCCTTCAACGCCGCGGCGGGGGTGCAGGCCTTACATGTGCCCTACAAAGGCAGTGTTGCTGCGCTTACCGATGTAATGAGCGGTCAGATTACTTACTGCATCGAGACTGCCGCATCAACGATGCCGTTGGTTAAAAGCGCAAAGCTTAAGGCCTACGGCGTGTCACTTGAGAAAGGCAGTACGATGACACAGGGTGTCATGCCGTTCGCTAAGTTACCCGAGCTTAGTGGATTTGATCTTGGCGCGTGGCTTGGGGTGATGGTACCGGCCAATACCCCCGTTGCGATCATCGAGCGCTTAGCCGGCATTCTGGAAAGATCGATGCCAAGTGAGGCTGTCAAGCAAACCATGACCACCATATCGGTGGAGCCTGACTTTCGATCCGCAGCGGAATTGACGACATACCTTAGAACGGTCTCTACACGATTTGCTGATGTGATTCGTCGTAACAACATCAAGTTATCTTAGGTTTTGACGTTGAAACCCGGATTCACCTGGGTTCTCACACTCGCGAAAAGTCTGTGGCCGATTTTTCGGCCGCATCGCCGTGCTGTAAGCGCTGTGTTAATCCTGATGATGGTAGAGCTTGGTTTGCAAATGGCGCAGCGCTTAGCCTTCACAAGCTTGATTGACGATGCAATCCTGCAGTCACGGATCGATCTTATGGTCGTCATTTTAGGTCTGCTATTCGGCGCCGCAGTGATTTCAAGTATTTGTGGCAGCATGCACGAATATCTCTTGTCTGGACTTTGTGCGGTCATGCCGGCTGAACTACGCAAGCGATTGTACTTAAGGGTCCAGACTCTCGACCTTTCCGCTATAAGATCTTCGAATCACGGCGATCTTATATCTAGAATTATAAATGACGCAGGTGGTATGGAGTCAGCCTTGTGGTCGCTTGGGTATATCGCGACCGGCTTTTTTGGTGTGATGATCGCACTGATTATGTTATTCCTAACAGACTGGCGGCTTGCCATTTTGGGCTTGGTGTTACTTGTGCCGACGATACCAATAGGTCCGCGTATCCTCACCCCGCTTGCTGAGCAGGCAAGCTACGATTCCAAGCAAGCTCACGGCAAACTCTCCGGCCAGTTATGGGAAACCCTATCGAATCATCTGGTAATCCGTGTGTTTGGATTAGGGCGGTATGTAACTAGTCGCTTTCAAAAGTTGAATGAAGAAATCCAAGTCGCTACAAAGCGGTATAACGTTTACAGCTACTTCAGTAATCGCGTGCCATGGATTGCTGTGGAGTTTATCGATGTTATCGTCCTTGCATGTGGCTGCTGGATGCTGACCGAAGGCCAGATCACCACTGGGGCGCTTGTCTCCTTTTATTTGCTCTTTGCAGCGCTAGCAACCCATGCCTACTCGTTTGCAACATCGATTTCGAGGCTGGTTGGGGTATCGGCTAGTATGCGGCGGGTTGAAGAGTTTCAGTCCATGCCTAGTTTTCGTGGAACGGTGGCGGGCAGTTCACAATGTTTGGATCAATCGGAAAATTTCCCAATCCTTGAGGCAAGGGCCAGTGACTTGCGGAAAGAGGACGCTTTCAGATCACCTTCAATTCGCTTTGAAAGTGTGAACTTCAGCTATCCGAATACCCAATATGCTGTGGCGGGCGCCGATCATATTGATCAGATTCGAGACTTGAGCTTTGAGATACCCGCCGGGAAGTTGACTGCTTTTGTGGGTGGAAGCGGGTCAGGGAAAAGTACGGCGATTCAACTGTTGCTCGGTTTGCTCACGCCTCAGCGCGGGAGGGTTTTGGTGGATGGCAAAGCCCTTGATTCAATCGGGCTTGAGCGATACTGGGCCCAAACAAGTGCTGTGTTCCAAGACAGCCTACTCTTTCATGGAACCATTGCAGAAAACATAAAGACTGGTTGCCTGGGTGCAACAAATCAGGAGATTGCCCACGCAGCCTTTGCCGCGGGCTTGTCTGATTGGATTGCGAGTCTTCCTTTAGGTGCGGAGACTATCGTCTCGGCTGACAGTTGTTCAGGTGGGCAACGCCAACGTATCGCGATCGCAAGGGCGATCATCCGCAAGCCAAGTCTGCTCGTGCTTGATGAACCTACGAGTGCGCTTGACACCAGCACGGCAAAGTCAGTCATGCATACTTTGCTCCAATTATCAGATCGAAGGAGTACGATACTTGTGACCCATCGCTTGTTTGACGCAGCCAAAGCTGATTGGATTTTGGTATTTGACAAAGGACAAGTCGTGCAATGGGGTGCGCATAGATCGCTCCTAAATGAGCAGGGTATTTATCGGGAGCTTTGGGATCATCAAGAAAGATTCGAGGCTAATGCTCACGTCGACATGCTCAGGACTTGAAAGTTTTTACAGCGATCACGGTCGGGTCTATCATGCCGATCATTTACGTGGTCTTGTGTCGACTGGTAAGCACAAAAGTCCTGTGGCCAAAGCCAGCGCTGCGTGTAACAAATAAAAGCTATTGAAGTCGGAGCGTTGCAAGTCTGGGTGCGAAAGTAACGCAATGGTGAATGCAACGCCTATTGCAGAGCCGATCTGACGGGTGGCTTGATTGACCGCGCTTCCTACACCGTAGTGCTCGGCAGGTAGGCGGCTGACGGCGGCCGCTGACAAGGATGGCAGCACCAAGCCAACCGCAACCCCACTCATGATTAGACCAGGTAGCCAGTGCATCAAATAGTTTGGCTCAGTACCGGGGACCCAAAGAAACCAGAGCGTGCTCGTAGCATAGAGTAGTGAACCGCCTACGAGAAAGCGTCGATGCCCAAGTCGAGACGCGAGTCGTCCTGTCAGGATGGCCGTCGGCATCACAATCAAGGGGCCTGGTGTAACGGCCAGGCCCGCTAGCGGGAGCGAGTAGTGCCACACACCTAGCATAAAGAAAAAAAAGCAAAGAAACATCATTGAAAAAGCTATACCGAATATCAGCGTAGCTGCATTCACGAAGCTATAGGGGCGATGTTTGAAGAGCGCCAAGTCGATCAATGCATCCTCGCGTGACTTTGCCCAGAGCACAAAGATTGCCCCAGTAAGGATCCCACCAGTTCCCATGAGTAAAAGTGTTTGTCGACTCCATCGACCCTCTCCGCTCTCCACAATTGCTAGGGCTAACGAGCCCACTGCCGTCATCAGCAGAAAAAGGCCAACCATGTCCAGGCGCTTTCGCT
>VGHV01000101.1 GCA_016868095.1 Betaproteobacteria bacterium | reverse complement strand
GGCAGTCCTGTCAAGCGGGCGCTGACCTTGCCTGGATCGCAGCACTTGCCAGCGAAGGTGAAGCCGCAAATCTTGCAGCTTCTCGACATACCGCTCGCGCCATCGATCGACTTCAGCATGTGCGACCGACAACGATTGCACTTGTCCATGGCGGCTGTTTTGGGGGCGGTACCGGACTGATTGCCGCATGCGATGTGGTGCTTGCCAGCGAGCGGGCACGGTTTGGCATCACCGAGGCCCGGTGGGGCTTGGTACCCACAATTATCTTGCCGCAACTTTGCCAGGCGATCGGATTGCGTCAATTGCGGAGGTACCTACAGACCTGCGAGCATTTTGATGCCAGGCAGGCTCTAAACATCGGACTTATTCACGAAATTGTCAGCGATGAAAGTGCACTGGGCACACGCGCTGAAAGCCTCATTGACCAACTCCTTCGCAATGCGCCTGGTGCTGTTGCCGCTTGCAAAGCGCGAAGCCTTGCAGTTGCCGATGCCATCTTGGATAAGCGCGCGTTGGATGCGCTCATTGAAGAACATGCATCGCGCAGGTCGACCCAGGAGGCGATTGAGGGTAGCAAGTCGTTTATGGAGCGGCGTGATCCAGCCTGGTACCCGCTTGCATCAAAAACTTAGCCCAAGGCAAGAGCGCGAGATCACTTCCAGCAGGCCCAATCAGCGAAAGCCCAAGCGGTGCACCAAGGTGTTGTGACAAGGGCAAATTGATTTGCGGCAGGCGACAAAGACCGGCAACGCAAAGCATTCGCATCGCCGCGGCACGGTATTGATCAAGCGACGCAGAGTCTGCTTGCCGTAGCGGCGCGACATCTGGCATGGTCGGGACGATGAGAAGCCCATCGTCTGCCAGTTGCAGATGCATCCAATCGGTGAAGGCTTCACGCAATTTCGACGCTTTGATGTAGTCAACCTCGCTTACCTGACTCGCCCAGGCGAATCGCTCGGCCACACCAGGCCCAAGCGAAAGTGCATAGTCTTGAATCAGTGCGCCATCGCACTGCCAGGCTTCAAAGCCTTGAATCTGTCTGAATGCGAGCACAAGATCATCAAGGCCCGTAGCCCCAAACGCAGGAAAATCGATGTCAAAAGACGACAAAGCTTGCCCAGCTTGCCCAATCGCATCGCCGATGCCCTGCATCGCCGCTTGATGCGCCTTACCAACCTCAGGAGCTAGCGCCGACCACCACGGGCTGCCAAGCATCCATCGTGGCTTACTGATAGGTCCAAGCAAGCGTGTTTGGCAGACGGGCGCTTGCAACAAAACCTCACTAGCCTTGACAAACACATCGATGTCGCTTGCAAACCAGCCACAGCTATCAAGACTTGGCGCAAACGCCACGGCGTGCTCAAGGCTTACGAGTCCGTGACTTGTTCGCATACCGATTAATCCACAATGATTTGCCGGTGCTCGGACCGAACCACCGGTATCGCTGCCAATCCCGATATCGCAAAGGCCATGCGCGACCGCCGAAGCCGAACCCGAGGACGAACCGCCACTGATGCGATCGGGTGCATGAGGATTGATTGGATCCCCGAAATGGGCATTCTGTCCGTTGATCGAAAAAGCAAGCTCATCGGTGATCGTCTTACCCACAAACTGTGCACCTGCATCGAGCAACTGGGTCACTACTGGGGTGGAGCGGGTCTTGATGCCAGACATGGCAAGCAGCATGGGCTGACCACCGCTGGTTGGATAGCCCGCAACATCAAACAAATCCTTGACAGCAAAACTTAAGCCTGCCAAGGGCCCATGACTTGCCGCAGCAAGCGCCACGGACGGATAAGGCATAAATGCTCTCGAGGCTAGGCGTTTGTGGTCGCGAGCAGCCGTTTCGATGGACATATCGATACATCCTTTATTGATCTACAAATTTGCACTACATGCGATCCTTAAGCTCATGCTCGGCGAAGGCCTGTAATCGGAGGCTTTGCTCGATCAACAGCTGAGCACCCGCTGCATGTCTTGCAGCGAGATAGCCAAAAGTCATCGCGGGTCCAAGGGTAATACCGCCACCGGGGTAATTGCCGCCCATGATGCTTGCGGCGTCATTGCCGACCGCATACAAACCTTCGATGACTTTGCCATCACGGTCAAGCACCCGGGCTTGATCATCCGATTGCAAGCCCGCAAAACTGCCAAGTTCGCCAGGCCGAATTCTCAAAGCAAAATAAGGCCCTACGTCGAGCGGCGCAAGCGAAGGATTCTTCCCAGGATGCCTGGCATCACCTTGTGCCCGTCCATAAGCGTTGGCACCCCTGTGAAAATCAGGGTCAAGGCCATCGGCTGCGTGCCGATTAAACGATTGAACGGTCTCAACAAGCGACTGCCCATTAATACCGACTTTGGCTGCGAGCGCCGTCAAGCTTTCAGCGGTTTGTACATAACCCGATTTGATCCACCAGCCTATCGGCACCGGCCAGGGTCGCACCATCCCCAAGCCGTAGCGACGAATGGCTCGACGATCAGCGATGAACCAGGCCTTCACATCGCTCGGGTCCTTTGCATCAGCGACCATGGCCTGGACGAAATCGTGATAAGAGCTTGATTCATTGACAAATCGCTTGCCCCGTTCATTCACCGCAATAATGCCGGGCTTGCCGCGGTCGACAAAGTGCGGATACAAGCCGGTTTCACCGTCTGGCCAACGTACTTCGGATACAGGCGCCCAAGCTGCTGCCTGCGGAAAAGCATCGAAAAAGCGCGCCCCTATCGATTCAGCCATGCTTGCACCATCGCCCGTATTGCCGTTGGGGGGTAGAGGCCAGTGTGATTGACCTTGAGGATCATGCCGATACAGGCGCCGTCGCCTTTGCTGATCGTGCGGGAATCCCCCGCTTGCCAGCACAACGCCGCGGCGCGATCGCAATTCGATCGCTTTGCCATCTCGCAAGAGCTTCACACCGACTACGCGGTTACCATCGCGAATCAATCCTATGGCGGGCGACGATAACCACAAGGGAATACCAAGCTCAAACAAGCTTTTTCCAAGCCTGCCCGCAAGCGCGTTGCCATTCACCAAGCGCATGCTTCGTCCATAACGTAATAGGTCAAGCCCATGACTTGCCATTCGCTTAACAACATAAATAAAAGAACGTAGCGAACGGCTAAAGTTAAAAAAATGAAGCAAATCGTTGCCCGAGCTTATCGCCAGGCCAGCGAAGCCAAGAGCTCGAAAAGGTCGGGCAAGCTTTGGTAAATGTTCACCGAGCTCGCGAGCATCAAAGGCTGCTGCAACGATGGGACGTCCGCCAGGCATACCGCCTTCGACATCAGGATGGTAGTCAGGGAATAAATAGCCAGCGTCAAAGCGAACCGCGGTATGTTCCAGAAAAAACTGGATCATTTCAGGACCTGTTCTTAAAAATGCATCGGTACGCTTTTCGTCAAAAAACTGCCCAGTCTCGTGGCGTATATAGGTTTTTGCCGATTCAATCGAGTCCTTCACGCCCGCCTTCTGAGCCAATGGATTCATCGGAATCCACAGCCAACCGCCCGAACGCGCTGTGGTCCCACCGAATTGAGCTTCTTTCTCGATCACCAGCACCTCAAGGCCATGGAGCTTGGCCGTAATCGCTGCCGACAAGCCCCCGGCACCCGAACCGACCACGATGAGGTCAAACATTTGATCTAAATCTTGTTGCGTATCGGCGAGCTTCATCATCGTCTCCGTTTGCGCTAGCCGATCGCCCGTGCCAGATAAACCCTTGGGTCAAATCGTGATTGACCCGCTGAAAACCGAAACAAGTCAACCGCAGCATCAGGCAGGATCGGCGAAGCATCGCTTAAGGCGTTTAACTGCGGCCAACCATCGCGAATCCAAAGCGTTCCCTGCGGCAAGCGCTCATGCAGGCGCACATGCACTGCCATCCTGCCTAGTTTGTTATATAAAACAATCGGGTCATCCTGCTTTAAGTCAAGCGCATGCGCATCGGCCGAAGCCATCAAAACCCAGGGCTCGGCGTCTTTGTTTGCAAGACTTGGTAGAGCCGTACCGTTGTTATAAAAACCATGAAAATGATGTAGGGTTCGGCCTTGAGCAAGACGAAACACTCGTTCTGAAATGGGCACTAAATCATGGTCAGAACTAATCGAGTGGTGCTCTTTTAGGTCAAGCTCGGTCGTCACGATCTCGATTTCGTCGAGCAGCATGTCGGGCAGTGGCGAAAGACCGAGATGCTCTGCCTGCTCCGAGTACAACTCAAGTTTGCCGCTCGGTGTATCAAAGTGTAGATCGGCATGCCCGATATGAGAGACCTTCAGTGCTGCACGCCCCTGACCAGCTCGCAATGACGCAATGCTTGCATGCCCCGTAAAGGGCTGATCAATCACCGCATCAAACATGGCTTCGACATCCTTCCACGGATGGAAGCCCTCAAGACTGAGCAAGCGGGCCAAATCGTTTAGCACTTGATAAGTTGACCGACATTCGCCTTCAGGCGCAAGCAGCGCATCGCTGAGATAAAGATGGGTATGGGTCATTTTGCAGCCGAGCTCTTCAAGCCAGGCGGTCGATGGCAGTACAAGCTGAGCATGACTTGCCGCTGTTTCGTTCATAAAGAGATCATGACTTACCACCAGATCAAGCGCTTGCAGCGCTCGGCTCAATCGGGCACGCTGCGGAAACGAAGAAAGCATATTCGTTCCAAAAAGCATTAAGTTCTTAATCCTTCCATCTTCCATCGCATCCAACATACTCGACATCTGATTCGGTATGACCTGGGCCGGATCACGCAAATCGGGCGGCACAAGACTACCTAGTCCCTGACCGATCGAACCGCTACCGTGACGAGGTCCCAATCCTGAGCCAGCTTTCGCAATCTGCCCTGTAATTGCTGCAAGACATGACACCGCACGTGATGCCTGCCATTGGTTGGCTCCCTTATGCATGGAACTGCCGCCCAAGACAATCGTTGCAGGCTTGGTACTTGCGTAGCGCCTTGCAAGACCCACGATTTGTTCGGCGGGCAGGCCGCAGTGTTGTGCTGCCCAGGTGGGTGGATAAGCCTTCACATGCTTTGCAAGTGCATCAAATCCCACCGTGTGCTTGTCAATAAAGTCTTGATCGATCAAACCTTCATGACAAATTACATGAAGCATTGAAAGTGCGAGCGCGGTATCGCTACCCGGACGAATCAGCAGTACCTCATCAGCCTGAGCTGCTGCTTCGGTGTATCGGACATCGATACAAACAAGATAAGCACCACGCCTTTTCGCACGCAAAACATGAGGCGCAGTATTGGGCTGACTGCTGAAATTTGCGCCCCACATTAAAACCATATCGGCGTGGTCACCAAGATCTTCTTTACTGTGCGGCTCAAGAAGCCCCGTTAAGCCTAAGCCAAAAGCACCCAGGCCCCAGCAAATCATGGTGGGACTAAAAAATTGACTCCCATGGAGTCGAGCAAAGCGCGCCATCAACTGCCCCATCACCCGGGTACCATAGGTTGATGATGCAGATCCATGCCCCGACCAAATTGCGGTGCTCGCTGCAGGCTTGGCAGCAATCGCCTCGCTCATGCGCTTCAAGGCCTCGTCCCAACTGCAAGCGCGAAATTCATCACGCTGGCTATCGCGCCACAACGGTGCCAACAAGCGCTTGGGATTGCGTCTTATCTCGACACTTGCTCGGCCTCGAACACATAGAAAGCCTCGGCTATCGGGGTGTTGCGGATCACCCGACACTTCAACGATATCGTCCTTGTCGATGTGCAGTTTCATACCGCAAAGCGTGGGATGACAGTTCATCGGGCACATGGTTCGCACAAGGCCTGCTTCAGCCTGCCCATTGGGATTAACGGTGTGATCCAAACTCGGCCTCCCCTGGGAAGTGTGAAACCATCGCTCCTTACTCGAGCGCGCTACGGACAAAACCTCATCATGCCTTGTTCCAGGTTTTCATGCGCCAAAAAATCGCGTATCCCGAGACAGCTGCAGCGGCTGAAAGCATCATCATCGCTTGATAGCTTTGGAACCAGTCAAAGAGTGCTGCCGAAGCCCAGGATCCAAGCGCCCCGCCCAAACCCATGCCGATTAAAACAAGCCCGTACATGGTGCTTTGATTGGCACCAGCAAAACCTCGAGCTGCCAAGACGGCTACGAGCGGGCCTCGAGAACCTTGCATCGTCCCAAAGAGCAAAACATAAAAGACCAAAAAACCAACATGAGGCAAGTGCTCGAAGAGTCCGAGTGACAAAAGCCCAAGGACGGTAGCAGCATAGGAAATACTTGCCACACGCACCTCTCCCCATTGTCTTGCCAAATGGCCAGCTCCGAGCATGCCAAGGATGGATGCAAGCCCAGTCGCACCGAAGACCCAAGCAGCGTGAAGCGGCGTCATACCCGCCGATACCAGGTAGGCAACTAATTGCACGGTTACGGCATATGTGCTCACCGAGGTCACAAACATAATGCCGAAAAGCGCCCAAAATAATGGCGTCCGTGATGCCATTTGCAAGAGCGCCGCAAATCCCAAGCTCGGCGTTGCGACAGGCACAGTCAGAGCGCTTTCTGCCATGCTGGCTTCGGCCCGCATGCGCTGCCAGGGCAAAAGAAATTGAAGCAGCCATATTGCAGCAAGCAATAAAGCTAGCGCTCGATAAGCATCGCGCCATCCTAGCCACTCGACAAGCGTTTGCGAAAGTGGCGCGAAAATCAGTATGCCAGTGCCGAGTGCGGCAGCAAGCAAGCCCATTGCAGTTGAAAGCCCTGATCTAAACCAGCGGCTCACCAAATTTGAGGCTGCGATGGTACCCATGCCCGATACCCCGAAAGGCAGCAATAGCCCAATCGAGGCGTAAACCATGATCAGGCTAGGTGCAAACGAGGCACTCAAACATGCGCAAGCGCAAAGCGCAATCCCGAGCTGATACACGCGCCGAGGACCGAACCGATCAACCGCCCAACCCGTCAGCGGCGAACAAAGCCCCAAAACAAGCATGAACGACGAGTACGCAAGCGTGGTTTCAGCGCGGCTTGCGCTGAACGCCATGCTGAGAGGCAGCAAAAAGACCGCAAAGCTCTCAGCAACTCCCCGGGACACAACATTGAGTCCGGTGCAGACTGCCAAAACGCGATAGGCCATCGACGCTTGCCGCGTGGCCACAGCTCCCCCTAACCGGCAATTCGCCTCGGTATAAAAGAGCTGATACTAAGTCAAAGCATTGCGGCTTAGGCTTCGCTACGCGATTTGGCAGCAAAAAATTCTTCAGCCAATCGATGATCCTGCTTGACCAGATCGACATATAAGGCATGGTGATAACGAGCCAGCCTGCGCATCGCGGCCGCTTCCTGTGCGGCGATCATGCGGTCAAACACACGCTTTAAAAGACCCGATGCCTCGGTCACCCGTTCAAGACCCTGGTGGCTTGAAGCTTTGAGAACCTAACTGCCTGCTTGCATTGAAATCGTTGCCATGATCGTTCCTTGGATGGTTGAGGGGGGAGAAGAGGTCTTTGCCTCGTGATTCATAGTAAGTATATTGCGGCAACGAAGCAATTATTTCAAATGATAAAATAGAATGGTAACTATTCACAAAATAGATATTTAAACGGGTTTTATCATGAACTTTAGAACCTTCGATCTGAATTTGCTGCGGGTTTTTGAAGCCGTCATGCTTGAAGGAAAGTTGACAAGGGCAGCCGAAGTGTTGGCCATGAGTCAACCCGCAGTGAGCAATGCATTAGCTCGTCTGCGCGATGCCTTAAACGACCCCTTGTTCATTCGAGAAGGCTATGGGGTTAAGCCAAGTTTGCGGGCTTTACAGCTTTGGCCAAGCATTGAAGCTGCACTTGCGCAGCTGCGCCAAACACTCGAACCTGATCAAAGCTTTGATCCTCGGCAATGCAACGAGACCATTACCCTGGCGATGGCTGATTCAACAGCAACACTACTGATTCCAGCGCTAATGCGCAAAACGAGACAAGAGGCCCCTGGACTTTCCTGGCGTGTCCGAACGCTTTTCTCGCGCGATCCAAGGGAATTGC
>VGHV01000100.1 GCA_016868095.1 Betaproteobacteria bacterium | reverse complement strand
GAACCGGCCTTAAGCAGGCTTGCGATGCACTGTTGTCCCAAGAATCCTGACCCACCGGTCACAATCACATGCATCGCAACATCTCCTTAATTGGGGTTCGCAGGCCGTCTAAAAACACTGCGGTCATCATAAAAAGCTGGGCTTTGATTGTCGGGATGCCACCCTGGCACGCCCAGCAAAGGAAGCGGATAAAGTTTAAGTGTATCGCTCAGAAGCCTAGCGAGCCATGGGTCCAGAAGGCTTGGGCTTACATGCTCCGTTGGGGTTTGCGCAAGGCCACTGACACCGCGCGCTTGGCCACCGACACCGCGCGCTTGGCCACTGACACCTTGGGCGAGGCCAGCGCTTAAGCCCTCTGGCAACGCAAGGATCAAAACATGGGCCGTAAGCGCCTTATAGGGCGCCAAACACTTCTCGTAAAGCGCATGGCCAAACATGAATAAGCCCTGGGCTTGATCGATCCGAAGCCAGCGTTCGCGTTCGGCAACAAAAAGCCTGTGCCAATCGCGATCACGAAGCGCATCGCTTAAAACCGGATCGAGGTCTAACCAAATAAGCGCTTGCTCATCGATGAGCGTTGCTTTGTCCCGCATCGGCCCGCGGGTGCCTGCTTGCGCTGGGGCAGCCAGGGCATGCATACGATTGAGTTGAGCCTTGCTTAAAGGCCATGTCAACCAGATCAGCGCATTAAATAAGTCATGCCATTGACCCCTGCCTTCAAGTCGCGTGGGTACCTGGCCGTAACGATCAATCCAGGACTCATAACCCTTACCCGACCACTGAGCCTGATCGATAAAGACGAGATCAAGCCCGCGGCCATTGCGACATGAGCGCTGCAAGGCCTGGCTGTTGAGCCAGTCGAGCCGGGACTTAGCGTCGGCGATTTTAAGAACGGTGAGCAAATCAGAGCGAATCGGCTGCCACCAGGGATGAGCAATGCTAGTGATCGACAAAGCCATCAAATCGCCAGGGAAGAAACTCACCGCCTGCAAGCGGCACAATATGACTTTCTCCAAAACCCAAGCGTTGCGGGGTTTGACAGGCTTCAGGGACTAAACGGATGCTGCGCGTGTTGGCTGAGAGCCCATAAAACGCGGCCCCAAAAGCCCAAGCGAAACCAGGCAAATGCTCAAGCGCATCAACCGCATCAAAAGCACTTGCATAAAGCGCGAGTGCATGGGGTGCGCTATAACATCCAGCACAGGCTGCCGCATGTTCTTTCAAATGCGCAGCATGGGGCGCCGAATCGGTCCCAAGGAAAAACCTGGCTGAGCCTGAGGTGGCAGCTTGTATCAAAGCGCGTCGATGACGCTCTTTTTTCAAGACCGGAAGACAATACCAATGAGGCCGCAAACCACCGTTAAAAATCGCATTACGGTTGTAAAGCAAATGCTGTGGTGTGATCGTTGCAGCAATCGGACCTTCGGCATCACGCACAAAATGCGCAGCCTCCTCAGTCGTGATGTGTTCAAAAACAAGCTTAAGCGCGGGAAACTTTCGTCTTAAATCGATCATGACCCGATCGATAAAGACAGCCTCTCGGTCAAAAACATCGACATCACGGTCGGTAACCTCGCCGTGAACGAGTAAGGGCAAGCCGCGCATCTCCATGCGCGCGAGCACCTGATGTAATTGATCGATCGACGTCACCCCGGCGTCCGAATGGGTTGTTGCCCCTGCTGGATACAGTTTCACCGCACGAACAAAGCCAGAATCCACCGCCTCGTCGATGTCCGATGGCGCTGTGTGATCGGTGAGATAAAGCGTCATCAAGGGCTCAAAATGCGCAGCTTGCAGAAGCTGCTCAAGCATCCAGTCCGCACTTGCATCCGGGCGATTGAAAAAATGCTGCATGCGTACAGCGGCAAGTGCTTCAGAGGTTTTATATCGTTGTATATGTTGCACCGTTTCATCAATCACAAGCTTTAGCGCATCAAGAATCCTTTGTCGATACGCCAAGGCTTGACGGACATTTGTCACCGGCGGCTTTAAATTGGGCATCACAATCGCCCTGCCAAATTGCAGCGCAGTCGCCAGGACCACACTTTTTAAGGCATCGCCATCGCGCAAGTGCAAATGCCAGTCATCGGGCAGACCACAAACGAGTGCTTGGGTTGCTTTGGCTTTTGACAGGGTGCCTTGTTCGTCAATCATGGGCCTTACTCGGTTGGTGCAGTGACAAGGATGGCCCGAAAGTCATTGACATTCGTGCCCGTCGGTCCGGTATAAATTAAATCATTACTTGCTTGAAAAAAACCAAAAGCATCATGGGCAAGCAAATAATCCTTTGAGCGCAGACCTTGAGCCTGCGCACGGCCCAGGCTTTGCGGATCAAAACATGCCCCGGCATTATCCTCAGAACCATCGATCCCATCGGTATCTGCTGCCAGCGCAAAAACCCGTGATTGCGGCCCAAGGGCGTGCAAGAGTGCAAGTAAGAATTCACTGCAACGCCCACCTCGCGGAGGATGCGCCGCTATGCTTTCAGCGCTTAGCGCAGCAAGACTTACGGTGCATTCCCCACCACTTAAAAAAACGATGGGAGGCTTAAAAAGCGGGTTGAGGCCACTTAAAGCCTCACGGACCATCGAAGCCATCACCAAGGCGACTTGGGAGGCTTCGCCGGTCACCGTGTCGCCGAGCATGGCCACCGCTACGCCTTGTTCGCGCCAAAATGCGGCAGCAGCGGCGAAGCTTTGGCTCGGTGCGGCAATGATGTGCTGGCTGACTTTTTGAAAACAGGCAGCATCAGCCTTTGGCGTTTCGGGCTTCTCACCTCGAGCGCCAGCCCTCAAATGGTCAAGTACGGCAGCAGGGGCCGCAATTTGCCACTGGGCGATGATGTCAAGTGCGTCTTCAAAAGTGCTCGGATCGGGGCTACAAGGCCCTGAGGCAATCGCCGAAGGATCATCGCCCGCGACATCGGAGATCAGGTAAGCACTAAGCTGTGCACCACCTGAGGTCGCATGGCTTGCAAGCCAACCGCCTTGTATTTGCGATAAATGCTTGCGCACCACATTCATGGCTTCAATCGGCGCCCCGCTGGCAAGCATTTGCGCGGTAAGCCCGCGCAAATCGTCAAGCGAAACGCCATCGACAGGCAGACTTAGAAGTGCCGAACCACCACCCGAAATCAGGGCAATCACATGATCATCAGGTCCAAGGCTTGATGCAAGCGCAAGCACCCTACGGGCAGCCTCAAGACCTGCGGCATCAGGGATGGGATGAGCCGCTTCAACAACCTCAATGCGATTGCACGCAAGCCCATGCCCATAGCGTGTCAAGACAAGACCCGAGAGCTTGTTGAGCGAATCCTTGGGCCAGGAGGCCTCAAGCGCATGCGCCATATGGGCCGAGGCTTTGCCCGCCCCAAGAACCAGGGTTCGTCCCCTGGTTTGCTTGAGCTTGAGGCTAGCAAAGGCCCGCGCGGGATCAGCAGCGAGCAGTGCGCGTTTAAAACTTTCAAGCAAAGCCTCACGTGGGGCAAACATGTCGGTCGTTGAAGAGAGGGCTTCAATCACTAAGAGATCGCTCGAATCACTAAGAGGTCGCTTGAATTACTAATAGAGCGCTTGAATCACTGCCTTACCGATATCGCCTGTTTTAGCCTTTCCACCCATATCAGGCGTCCGAGGGCCATGTTCGGTGACTGTTTCAATAGCTTTTACGATGGCATCATGGGCCTGGGGATAACCAAGATGATCAAGCATGAGCGCAGCCGACCATATCTGACCAATCGGATTGGCAATCGCCTTCCCATAAATATCGGGAGCAGAGCCATGAACCGGTTCAAAAAGTGAGGGGAATAAACGCTCTGGATTGATATTGGCCGAGGGCGCAATGCCAATCGTGCCCGTACATGCAGGGCCAAGATCAGACAAGATATCACCAAACAAATTGGAAGCAACCACCACATCGAACCAATCGGGGTTACGCACAAAATGCGCAGTTAATATATCAATATGAAACTTATCGACCTGAACCTGAGGGTAGGCCTTTTGCATGTCGGCAACCCGTTCATCCCAGTAAGGCATGGAAATAAAAATGCCATTACTTTTGGTTGCCGAGGTTAGTTTTCGGCGTGGGCGTTTGGCTGCCAATTCAAAGGCAAATCGAAGCACACGATCAACGCCATAGCGCGTAAAGATCGCTTCTTGCAACACAAACTCGCGCTCGGTACCGGGAAATGCTTTGCCACCAACCGAGGAATACTCGCCCTCTGTATTTTCACGGACCACGTAAAAGTCGATATCGCCAGGCTTACGATTTGCCAAAGGCGAGGGCACACCAGGCATCAGGCGGACTGGCCGCAAATTGATGTATTGATCAAACTCACGGCGAAAAAGTAACAAGGAGCCCCAAAGCGAAATATGATCAGCCACGGTATCAGGCCAGCCCACAGCCCCAAAAAGAATGGCATCGTGCCCCCCGATTTGAGCTTTCCAGTCCTCGGGCATCATCCGGCCGTGCTTGACGTAGTAGTCGCAACTTGCGAAATCAAAGTGATCGAGGGACAGATTGATCCCAAATTTCGTGGCGACTGCCTCAAGCACCAAAAGCGCCTCGGGCATGACTTCCTTGCCTATCCCATCGCCCGGCAACACGGCTATCCGGTGCGCGCCTTGCTTGTGGGTCTTTGGGCTTTGTGCACCTGCATGCTCTGCGACTAATCCTTGGCCGACGCTCATCACACTGTCTCCTTAAATGGCTGCGATGGTAACCTGCCCGAGTCGCGCTCTTGCTGTTGCATGGTCCACAAGCTTGCGTAGAGGCCCCCCTGGGCAAGCAATTGCTCGTGCCGACCCGACTCAACGATTCGACCCTGATCGAGCACCAAGATCGCATCGGCATCGATCACGGTTGAAAGACGGTGTGCGATGACTAAGGTCGTGCGTCCCAACGAGGCACGTGCCAAGGCTTCTTGCACTGCTTGTTCGTTGCGCGAATCGAGTGCTGAGGTTGCTTCATCGAGCAATAAGATCGGCGGGTTTTTCAGCAGCATCCGTGCGATCGCAACCCTTTGCTTTTCACCGCCCGAGAGTTTTAAACCCCGCTCACCCACCGGTGTGTCGAGACCTTGTGGCAAGGAATCAATGAGCGTCTGTAATTGTGCTGCTTTAAGTGCTGAGCTCAGATCTTGTTCTGAGGCCTGAGGCCTTCCATACAATAAATTATATCGTATCGATTCATTGAACAAGACGGTATCCTGCGGTACCAGACCGATCTGAGCACGCAGGCTTTCCTGACTGAATTTGCGAATGTCCTCGCCATCAACGAGCACCATGCCACTTAGCGGATCGTAAAACCGAAAGAGCAGCCGCATCACCGTGGACTTGCCAGCCCCGCTTGGGCCAACAATTGCCACCCTCGAGCCAGCGGGGACTTCAAAACTCAAGCTCCTCAAAACATGGCGCTGGCCGTCGTATGAAAAGCCGACTTCATGGAATGCGATCGATAAGCCATGGCCCTCTTCGGGTCGGCGCAAAATGCTTGCATCTGGCTTATCGGCGACTGTTTGCTTTTGATCAATCAGGGCAAACATATGCTCCACATCAACGCTACCCTGCTTGAGCTCCCGATACAAAACGCCTAAAAAATTCAGCGGCATGTAAAGCTGAATCATGAAGGCATTGACCAACACCAAATCGCCCAGTGTCATCGTCCCAGCCACAACACCTTCGGTGGCTTGCCAGACCATCAAACTCACCGCTACTGCGATGATGCTGCTTTGGCCTAGATTTAATAACGACAAGGAAGACTGCGAGCGAAGTGAAGCTTTTTGTAACTGTTGCAAAGCACGGTCATAACGTTGGGCTTCGAAGGTCTCGTTGCCAAAAATCTTAACCGTTTCAACATTAATGAGCGCATCGACTGCATGTGCGCTAGCGCGCGAATCCTGCTCATTCATATGGCGCCGAAATGCGGTCCGCCACTCGGTGATCTTTATCGTCCAAACGGCGTAAAGCAGCACCGCGACCAGCGCAATCCAAGCAAATCCAGCCTGGTAATGCCACACCAAATAGCCCATCACAAGGCCAATCTCGATGAGAGTTGGCAACACGCTATAAACCGTATAAGAAACAAGCGTGTGCAGGCCACGCGCCCCGCGCTCCAAGTCCCTTGACACAGCACCCATGCGCCGCTGCAAATGAAATGGCATTGAAAGATGCAGCAGATGCGTAAAGCTTTGCAAGGAAAGGCTTCTAGCAACGCCTTCGGTAACCCTGGCAAAAACCCATTCGCGCAACTCGGTAAACAAGGTGATCGAGATTCTCAAAGCGGCATAGCCGATGAGCAAGGCAACAGGCACCACCAAAAGCATATGCGGATCGCCTGGCTTTAAGTCCAAACCATCGACCATGGCTTTGAGCAGCATCGGCACGGCGATATTGGCCAGCTTGGCAGCGACCAAAAAGCTCAATGCGAGCAGTATCCGCAGGCGCCAAGGCGACAAATACGGCCAGAGCCGCTTGACCGTCGCCCAATGATTGGGCTTTATCGAGGCTTGTTCTGTCTTGTTTTTTGCTTCGGCGTCAACTGCCGGGGCACTCATGGACTGACTTGAAACGCGGCGCATGGCATGATCGAACTTCACGAGATCCAAAGCCTGGAGGATACCCGCTTGCCTTCCCCACAAAGCCCATTGCCCGGTATTTACCCAGACCGCATCCCCACCTTGCGCGTGGTGCCCATGCCGGCCGACTCCAACATGCATGGCGATGTGTTTGGGGGCTGGATCATGTCCCAAGTCGATATCGCTGGCGGCATCACAGCAAGCAGACGCGCCAACGGGCGAGTTGCGACGGTAGCCGTCAACTCCTTCCTTTTCAAACAGCCGGTTTATGTGGGTGATGTGGTGACTTTTTATACCGAAGTCATTCGCATCGGCAACACATCGATCACGGTTCGTGTTGAGGTTTTTGCTGAACGCGTTCGCCAGCGCGGTGAAATCATCAAAGTTACCGAAGCCACGCTTAGTTTTGTTGCCATCGGAGCCGACAAAAAGCCCCGCCCAGTGCCCCCCGAGGGCGAGTAAGGACGATGGCTGCCATGCCCAGGCCTTGGGTTCATGTCGGCACACCCCTCAGACCACCCACCTACAAAAACCATGACCGATAAA
Organism: Betaproteobacteria bacterium; assembly: GCA_016868095.1. Lineage (GTDB taxonomy): Bacteria > Pseudomonadota > Gammaproteobacteria > Burkholderiales > Burkholderiaceae_E > UBA3064. Next base: position 885 of record VGHV01000100.1, on the reverse strand, counting down.
CGACAAGCCCTGGTCCTATTTTCTGGCGGCCAAGACTCATCGACTTGCCTTGCCTGGGCGCTCGAGCGCTACGAACATGTTGAAACCATCGGCTTTGATTACGGCCAAAGGCATGCGGTCGAACTGCAATGCCGCGGCTTATTGCGCGATGGCATGAAGCGCATCAATCCTCATTGGTCTTATAAGCTCGGACAGGACCATCTCGTTGATGCCAAGGTGATCGGTGATATTGGCCAAACCGCCATGACAAGCGAAGCGGCGATCCGCATCCACGCCAACGGTTTACCCAATACCTTCGTGCCTGGGCGCAACCTGCTTTTTCTCACCCTGGCTGCCGCCATGGCCTACCGCCGCGGACTGCAAGTGCTGGTGACCGGTGTTTGCGAAACCGACTACTCGGGATATCCGGATTGCCGAGACGATGCTATGAAGGCCCAACAAGTTGCCCTCTCGCTTGGCATGGATCGCAGCATCGTGATCGAAACCCCGCTGATGTGGATCGATAAGGCCATGACCTGGCATATGAGTCTTGCCCTGGGCGGCGAACCCTTGGTCGAACTCATTCGCGATCAAAGTCATAGCTGTTATCTGGGTGAACGACATATCGCCCACGCCTGGGGACAGGGATGTGGTCACTGCCCAGCTTGCGAACTACGCGCCAAAGGGTGGGAGCGTTTCCTGATGCAAGCCCCTATTAGTTTTGGCAAAAAATCACCCCGTTATTAAATCCATAGCTTAGGCAAACCACAAGGAAGCCCGCGCCCATGTCGACAAGTCAGCAACAAGATCTCATTCAAAGCCGCTACGGACAAGCTCATAGCGTCAAGACGCCATCGTCAAAGGCGGCGGCTGCCGTATTTGACCATTTACTCGCCCATCGTACCG
>VGHV01000099.1 GCA_016868095.1 Betaproteobacteria bacterium | reverse complement strand
ATAAATAGCACGATGCTCATCGTGTTGTTCTTGCCATTGTAGCGGATCAAGTATGGCAAGGCTTTGGCGTGGAAGGAACATGAACTTAGGCCTTGGCCTCGATACTAAGTAAATGCTGACCTGCTGCAACCTGATGCTGATCCTGCACATGAATCTCAATCACACGACCAGCCTGAGGTGCATCGATATGGTGTTGTATCTTCATGGCTTCAATTTGAAGAAGTAGTTGGCCTTTTTCGACCCAATCGCCAGCGTTGACTTCAAGGCTGATCACCCGTCCATGCATACGGCTTCGAAGCTGAGTGATACCGTGTTGATAACTTGTCTGGTTGCGCCCAGTCGGCGTGGCTAGTTTGACGCGGTCGCTAAAGCCGAGGCTATCGATGTACCAGCAGTTAGCACGCCTGATACAAAGTATATCGATGCACTGATTATCAATTTGTAACCTATATAAACCCTGTTGATGCTCATCAAGCTGCACATGGTGCCAGGTCTCTGCTGCATCCTTATCGCTTTTCATGAGCCAAGCCATTCGCCCTGCAGGACGCACGTCGACTGTCATATGGCAGTCTGTGCCTTGGGCATGAAGTAAGAGGCTTTGGCGCATGATGGTCCCGCCATCGCTGTGGTGCCCCGTGCTCTGAAATCCTGCGAGCTCTCCGTGCGTGATGCCCAAGTGGTGCAGGATGCAAGAGGCAGCAGCAAAGAACCAATGTTGTTCGGGTTGTGCGCGTTTGCGACCGGGCATCCAACGCTCAAGCCATCCGATATCGTGCATGCGATCTTCACAAAAAGGCGCTTGATCCAGGGCATCGATAAGTAGTGCCCGATTGCTGATCGGTCCAAGAAGCTTAATCTTTCCAAGTGCTCGCTTCAGACGCAGTCTGGCCTGTGATCGGTCCTCGCCCCATGCGATAATCTTTGCCATCATGGAGTCGTAGTGTGGCGGCATGTCAACACCGGCCAGCAGGCCGTGATCGATTCGGACCGCTTCGAGTTGGGGCCAACGGCAGTCAATCAGCGGTCCAGATTGGGGCAGGCAGTGTTCATCGGGATCCTCGGCACAAAGACGCGCTTCGATAGCGTGCCCCTTGATCTGAATGTCCTCCTGCCTTAGAGCGAGGGCTTGACCCTGTGCAACCTGCAATTGGAGCGCAACAAGATCGATACCAGTTATGGCTTCTGTAACAGGGTGCTCAACTTGTAAGCGTGTATTCATTTCAAGCAAGCTGAACGAACCGTCGGTACCGAGCAAAAACTCAACGGTACCAGCGCCTTGATATGTAACAGCCCTGGCTAGACGGATCGCTGCATCACTCATCGCCTGACGCGTCTGATCGCTCAATCCAGTAGCTGGTGCCTCTTCAAGAATTTTTTGGTGGCGGCGCTGACTTGAACAATCTCGTTCAAAAAGCGATAACACCTTGCCATGCTTATCTGCAATAATTTGAATCTCAATATGCCTTGCGTCACTCACTAAGGCTTCGAGCAGTAACTGATCGTTAGCAAAGGCGTTTTGTGCCTCGGCTCGTGCCGCATGAAGCGCAGGTAGCAGCTGTGCTTGGTGATCAACCGCACGCATCCCGCGACCGCCGCCACCCGCTGCGGCCTTGATCATTAGGGGATAGCCAATCCTCTGAGCTTGTGCGAGGAAGGTGTCATCGTCTTGAGCGTCGCCTTCATAGCCTGGCCGAACGGGAATACCCAACTCAATGGCTAAGCGCCGTGCAGCCGACTTATTGCCCAATGCTTGCATCGACGCAGCGCTTGGACCCACAAAAATGATCGCGGTTTCTTCGCAAGCCTTTGCAAACGCTGGGTTCTCGGACAAAAATCCATAGCCTGGATGAATCGCATCAACACCTAAACGCTTTGCGAGCTTGATGATTGCGTCGATATGAAGGTAGGATTGAGTAGGCTCGGCTGGCCCAATACGATAGGCCTCATCAGCAAGGCGTGTGTGGCGAGCCGCTTGGTCGGCATCGCTATAAATAGCAATCGTCTTCATGCCTGCAGACGATGCGCTTTGAATGATCCTGCAGGCTATCTCGCCTCGGTTAGCGATGAGTAAGCTTTTGATTGGTCTCACGCTTAATGACCTTCGCGAGCTCTGACCACGATACCCATGGTTTTGGCGATAATTCCCAGCATGACCTCGTCGGCGCCGCCTCCGATCGATCCAAGTCTTGTATCACGCCAGAACCGATTCACACGGGTTTCTTCGATATAGCCCATGCCGCCCCAAAATTGAACACACCAGTCAGCGACTTCTCGGGCAACGCGACCTGCCTTAAGCTTCGCCATCGATGCAAGCTGCAAAACATCTTCGCCGCCTACATAAAGTTCGGTGGCGCGATAAAGTAATGAACGTACACACTCGACTTCGGTTTGAAGTTCGGCAAGCTTATATTGAATGAATTGGTTATCAAGCAAGGGTTTGCCAAAGGCCATACGATCACGCAAATAATCGATCGTTTCAAGAATGACATTGCTTGCAGCTGCTGAACTCGCTGCAGCCCAGAGCCGCTCTTCCTGAAATTGCTGCATTTGATAAATAAAGCCCATGCCTTCCTCACCAATTCGGTAACGCTGTGGCACACGCACGTCATCGAAGTGGATTTGAGCGGTATCGGAGGCATTCATACCAACCTTCTTCAATTTCTTCGCAACCGACACGCCCTTGGTATTCATTGGCAAACAAATCAATGTTTTATTACGATGGGCTGCGCCTTCCGATGTGTTGGCCAACAAGCACATCCAATCGGCCTGTGTGCCATTGGTCGTCCACATTTTCCCGCCATTAATCACGTAGTCGTCGCCGTCCTTTCTAGCGCTTGTTCTAATCGATGCGACATCTGAGCCCGCACCTGGCTCAGAAACACCAAGGCAGGCAACAAAATCACCACTAATTGATGGTTCTAGAAATTGTTTTTTGACTTCATCTGAGCCGTAGCGGGCGAGGGCTGGCGTGGCCATATCGGTTTGAACACCAATGGCCATGGGAATGCCGCCGCAATTGATATGCCTTAGTGCCTCTGCAAACGCCACAGAGTAAGAGTAATCCAGCCCAAGGCCGCCATGTTCTTGCGGCTTGGTGATCCCTAGAAAGCCCAGCTTACCCATTTTCTTAAACAAGTCGTGTGCAGGAAAGAGTTCGGCTCTTTCCCATTCGTCGACGTGCGGATTTATTTCAGTATCAATAAACTTACGCAGGGCATCTTGAATCGCGCGATGGTCGGCAGTGAAAAGCATGGGTTTGGCTCCGGGTTTTTATGCGTTAGGTTCTTGCAGCGAATACCAGGGGATCTTTAGCGAATCCTTTAGGGTCGTGCAACGCCAAATTGAATCGGCTGAAGTTGGCGAGCCGCCTCTTCTCGACAGGTGGCCAGCACAAAGCTCAGCACTTGTCGTGTATGTCGCGGGTCGATAAGACCGTCATCCAAAAGTCGGGCACTGGTATAAAAAGCGCCCGCCTGACGTTCGAAGTTATCGATGATCTTTTGCTCCATGATTTGTAGCGACGCATTATCGACTGCCTCACCCTTTCTCGCCGCACCTGCCTCGGCCACGATACGCATGGTCTTTGCGGCCTGTTCAGCACCCATGACTGCAGTTTTTGCGTGCGGCCAGGAGAAAATAAAACGCGGATCGAAACCACGGCCGCACATGCCGTAATTGCCAGCGCCAAAGGATGCCCCGCAGTGGATGGTGATCGATGGCACGCTTGCGTTGGCCACAGCTTGTATCATTTTGGAGCCATGTTTGATCATGCCTGCTTGCTCGCTTGCCTTACCCACCATATAGCCGGTCGTGTTTTGCAAATAAAGCAGGGGAATCTGCGCCTGGCAACAGGCTTGGATAAAGTGGGTGGCCTTGTGGCTGCCGGCTATGTCGATAGGCCCATTATTTGTAATGATGCCGATGGGATAGCCTTCGATGGCAGCGTGGCCAACCAGCGTTTGTGGCCCGTAATCTGGCTGGAAATCGAGAAAATCGGAGTCGTCGATCAGGCGGATGATGACTTCCCGCATATCGATGGGTTCACGAAAATCAGCGGGCATGATGCCAATCAACTCCTCGCTGGGATAACGAGGTGGTAGCCAGCCCGACCGTGTGCACGGGTTTGCCTGGCCATCAACATTGCCCTGCCAACCCAACCGCTGCATCAAGTTGCGAGCCATGCCGATCGCTTGGGCGTCGTCGTCAGCCAAATACTCGCCAAGACCGCTCACCTGGGTATGCATCTGAGCGCCGCCGAGTTCTTCGTCATTTGCGATTTCACCTGTGGCTGCCTTCAGGAGCGGAGGGCCAGCCAGAAACGCCTTCGCCCGGCCTCTCACCATAATGACGTAGTCAGAAAGCCCTGGCATATATGCGCCGCCCGCCGTCGATGCGCCGTGCACAATTGCAATCACCGGCAACCCTGCGGCAGACAATCGGGCCAGATTGGCAAATATCCTTCCGCCTTCAACAAAGCCTTCGACCTGATAGCGAAGCAAATTGGCGCCCGCCGATTCGATGAGTTGCAAATAGGGCAGGCGGTTTTGGAGCGCAATTTGTTGGCCTCGCAATATCTTCTCCCTGCCCATATGCTGGATCGCTCCAGCATCGATACCGGCATCGCTGATATTGATCAGGGTTCGAACGCCACTGACAAATCCAATCCCTGTGATAACCCCCCCTCCCGGCACTGATTGTTCAAGATCACTTCGGTCAAGGCCAAGACCAGCCATCGTGGATAACTCGAGCCAGGGTGCGCCCGGATCGAGCAATCTGGCCAGACGCTCTCGGGGCAACAGTTGACCTCGCTTATCAAAAAGCGCTTTGGCCGACGATGATTTTTGTACGGTGCGAGCTTCGAGGGCACGCAATCGTTCTATGGTCCCTAACATCGCTTGTTTACGCGATTCAAAACTGGGATGACCAAGGCGGAGCATCGATTCAAACATAAAACGAAACCGTTAATAATAAACTTGACACAACGAACCATAGCATCCACCCATGAAAAATCACATTCGTATCGCCGGGGCGTCTGGCTTTTGGGGCGACACCGCCGCAGCGGTACCGCAACTTTTGACGGTTAATGATCTCGATTTCTTGGTATTTGACTATTTGGCTGAGGTCACCCTGTCCATTATGGCCTCGCAAAAGTCAAAGTCGGCTCAGGCAGGCTATGCAGCTGACTTTGTCACTATCACCCTGAAGCAGCACTTAAAGACGATACTTGATCGTGGTATCCGTGTGATTTCAAACGCTGGTGGACTCAACCCCAAGGCTTGCGTCGACGCGATTAATGCCCTGGCTGGTGAGCAAGGGCTGACGGTGAAGCTTGCCTGCGTTATTGGCGACGATTTGATGGACTTTGAGGGATCGTTTCGGGAATCGCAACGAAGCGAAATGTATAGCGGCTCAGGATTTCCTGAGCGCGTATTAAGCATTAATGCTTACTTAGGCGCTGAGCCGATAGCCAGAGCGCTTGATCAAGGCGCCCAGATTGTGATTACAGGACGATGTGTGGATTCTGCGGTAACGCTAGGGGCGATGATGCATGCATTCGGATGGCATCGCTCGGTTCAAATGAAACCTTCAGCCGCGATGCTCGATCGATTTGCTCAAGGTACGCTTGCTGGACATTTGATTGAATGCGGTGCGCAATGTACGGGGGGTCTGTTTACCGACTGGCAGACCGTTCCGGATTGGGACAATATTGGCTTCCCCGTGGTGGAGGCATATGCTGACGGCTCATTTGAGATTTTTAAGCCCGAAGGGACGGGGGGGCTTATCAGCCCGGCGACCGTTTCCGAGCAGTTGCTTTATGAAATAGGTGATCCAGGCGCTTACGTGGTTCCTGATGTGATTTGTGATTGGACCAAAGTGAGTATTCGCGCCTGCGGACTCGATCGGGTTCGAGTTGAAGGCGCGCGGGGGTTAGAGGCACCAAGTCAGTACAAGGTGAGCGTGACTGCGGTCGATGGCTGGAAGAACCAGGCACTGCTTGTGATTGCTGGTGAGCAGGCTCAGGCAAAGGCACAAAGAACAGCAGAGGCTTTGCTTAGGCGAACCTCGAGGATGCTGGAACAACTTGGTTTGGCCCCCTACAGCGAGACCTTTGTTGAAGTTGTTGGCAGCGAAGCAATGTTTGGTCCTTTTAGCCGTGCGACCCAAACGCGTGAAGTCGTTCTAAAAATAGCAGTGAAGTCGACTTCCAAGGAAAGCCTCGAGCTCTTTGCTCGTGAATTTGCTCCGGCAGCGACCTCGATGGCGCCGGGTACAACTGGCTTTGGCCAGGGACGACCAAGCCCAAGTCCCGTTATTCGTTTGTTCTCGTTTCTAGAAGATAAATCAAAAATTCAAGTACAGGTGATGATTGATGGAGTTTGTGTCCATAGTACGACTCAACAGGACGAGGCGCGCTTAGCGGTGGAGCGCTTGGGCAGTCGTCAAGCCGTCGAGAGGCGACATAGTGCTCAGGACTTGATGATTGAGGCGGGCGTGGATGCCAGACTGACGGCCACAGCTGCAAAGGCTTGGATGGATCCCCACTGGCCCAAGCTGACGTTACTAGAGCTCGCTCATGGCCGATCGGGCGACAAAGGCAATATCGCTAATATCGGACTCATCGTTCGTCGGCAAGAGGACTTAACCTGGTTACTTGCTGCTGTCGATGAAGCGATGCTGCGGCGCGTATTTGCTCACCGACAACCACTCCGTATCCGTCGATTTCCTCTTGAGGGCATTCGGGCCATGAACATCATGCTCGAAGGGGTCTTGGGCGGTGGTGGCATGGCATCGTTACATACCGATAATCTTGCAAAGGCCTATGCCCAAGTGCTGCTAGGGGCTCAGTTGCCATGTCCTCCTAGAATGCTGCACGATTGGCGCCCCAGGCAGGGCCTGATTGACAGGCCGCAAAGCCAATATCTACCAAGTGCTTCAAATAATGGATGATCGCTATGAAGGCAGCGCACACCGAAGGGGTGGAAAATTCATTGACCACATAACATGATCCTCCTGCCAACGTTTTAGAAAGTTTATCCAAAAAGCAAAGGCAGAGGCGAAGTTTGTGGAGGCTAAGGCTCTTTGTCGCACTCATCCAAACCAAGTATCTGCCGAGCCTGATCCACAGGCATGCCGCTTGCGATCAGCCGTGTTAAGGCCATTTGGAGTCCAGCAGCCTCGCCTTTAAGGATCCCGGCAGCCTCGCCTTCCTCAAGCCCAAGCGCTTTACCTTTATGAATCCCGGCAGCCTCGCCTTCAGCCCTCGCCGCATGCAACTCCATCTGCTCAATCAAAAGCGCACGCTCGCGCTCAAAGGCAAACTGCTGCTCAATCTCATCGGCACTCATCGCCCTGAGCATATTGAGTGCCTTTTGTACCGGTGGATGATTCATTGACGACATGACTTGATCCTCCTGCCAACGTTTGAGAAAGTTTACCCAGAAAGCGAGGGCAGAGGCGAAGTTTGTGGATACAAGTCCAGGGTCGCCGCTTCGAGCCTCAGGACTTGCTTAGGGGGCGGGTAGGCTTGCTCTCGTTCATCATCGCTTGGAGTCTCGTGAGGTACGGAACCCAAGCAGTAGCTAGTCAGGGGAGCACCCATACAGGGACTGGAAAGTCTGTCTCCATTGAAACTTATCCCGGTGGGTGCTGCCTATTCACTGTCAACCAAACCAAGTATCTGCCGAGCCTGATCTTCAGGCATGCCGTTTGCGATCAGCCGTGCTAAGGCCTTTTTGAGCCCAGCAGCTTCACCTTTAAGGATCCCAGCAGCTTCACCTTTAAGGATCCCCGCAGTTTCACCCTCAGCCCTCGCCGCATGCAACTCCATCTGCTCAATCAAAAGCGCACGCTCGCGCTCAAAGGCAAACTGCTGCTCAATCTCATCGGCACTCATCGCCCTGAGCATATTGAGTGCCTTTTGTACCGGTGGATGATTCATTGACGACATGACTTGATCTTCCTGCCAACGTTTGAGAAAGTTTACCCAGAAAGCGAGGGCAGAGGCGAAGTTTGTGGATACAAGTCCAGGGTCGCCG
>VGHV01000098.1 GCA_016868095.1 Betaproteobacteria bacterium | reverse complement strand
AATTTCGTCGATAAAGAGGAGGCTTTGGGCGCCGGTGTCTCGGTTTAGACGAGCCTGCTCGATTGACTCGCGAATGTCCTTGACCCCAGAAAACACAGCCGACAGCGCAATGAACCGGCAATCGAAGGCCTGGGCAAGCAGACGAGCAAGGCTCGTTTTGCCGACCCCGGGTGGACCCCACAAGATCATCGAATGTGCTTGTTGTGCCTTTATGGCCATGCCGAGTGGGCTCTGATCGGACAGCAAATGCTCTTGCCCAAGCATCGATTGAATCGACTGGGGACGCAATCGATCGGCAAGGGGCTGCATGCCTTAGCGGGCCATTCGTATCAAGTCAACCGATTTAGGCATTACGAAGCGGAACTGCGAGGCTGCGACAGGTCCAAGCTGCCAGTTGGAAAACTCATACCGCATACCGCGACCGCCGAGGTCGGTAATTTGCATCACCTGGGGCATCGCTTGCGAAAAACCAAGGCTGATGTGCTCAGTCAAGCCTTGTCGCTCGATCGGTGTTGCCCTAAGCCACTGCAAGCCACCTTGATCGGGCAAGGCTTCAAAGCGAAATTTACTCAACAGACGATCTGGACCGATTAAAAGGCCTGGTGGCAGGCCCTCGAGTGCTGTGTTGAGTGGACGTACCGTTACTTGCTCGAGATCTCGATCGTATATCCAAAGTGATTCACCGTCGGCGAGTACCAACTGGTCGCTCGGCGAACCACTGTCCCAGCGGAATCGGTCGGGACGCTGAAATTGCAGACTTGCTTTACCAAGGCGTCCGACTTCGCCGTCGCGCCGGATTTGCCGTAGGCCAACTTGTACCGACGCCGACTGCACCTGGCTTAGAAAACGCTCCAAGCTTGCCATGGCCGACGGCTTCGCCGGCACCTGCGATGGCTGCGCGTGCCCTATTGGCGTGGCGCATGCTGCTATGGCGATGAGCCACTGTCGCCGCCCGACCGCCAGCGTCTCACTAGCTGTCATCGTGTTCCCGCGTGGGGACTAGAATGTCGCGATTCCCACTTCCAGACATGGCTGACACCAAGCCTGACTTCTCCATTTGCTCAAGCAGTCGCGCCGATCGGTTGTAGCCAATCCGCAAATGCCGTTGAACGAGCGAAATCGATGCGCGCTTGTGCTTTAAAACCACCGCCACGGCTTGGTCGTATAGTGGATCCGCCTCGCCCTCAACCCCAGCCTCTTGGAGGGTGTGGGACAAACCACCAAAGCCGACAGCGGAGCCGGCGTCGACCGATTCCGGCACCGAAGCTTCCAAGATACCGTCGATATATTCGGGGTGAGCAAGTGCCTTCCAATGTTCGACCACGCGGTGTACTTCCTCGTCGCCGACAAAAGCACCATGAACACGCTGAGGGACACCTGAGCCCGGTGGCAGATAAAGCATATCGCCCTGACCAAGCAGTGCTTCAGCGCCCTGCTGATCAAGAATCGTTCGGGAATCGATACGCGAGGAAACTTGAAACGCTATACGCGTTGGAATATTGGCCTTTATCAAGCCGGTGATTACATCAACAGAGGGCCGTTGGGTCGCAAGAATAAGGTGAATGCCCGCCGCCCTTGCCTTCTGGGCCAATCGAGCGATGAGTTCTTCCACTTTTTTGCCAACCACCATCATCATGTCTGCAAGCTCATCAATCACCACAACGATCATGGGTAGCCGGCGCAAGGGCTCGGGCTGATCGGGAGTGAGCGAAAAGGGATTCGGTATCAACTCTTCTTTGCGCTCAGCCTCGGCGATCCGACTATTAAAGCCTGAGAGGTTTCGAACACCCAGCTTACTCATAAGCCGATAACGCCGCTCCATCTCGGCCACACACCAATTCAAGGCATTGGCCGCCTGCTTCATATCGGTGACGACTGGTGCGAGCAAGTGCGGGATCCCCTCGTAGACACTCATTTCGAGCATCTTGGGGTCGATCATGATCATCCTTACTTGAGTTGGATCTGCTTTATAAAGAAGGGAAAGCAACATGGCATTGATGCCAACCGACTTCCCCGAACCTGTGGTGCCAGCCACGAGCAGATGCGGCATTTTGGCGAGATCTGCAACCACAGGGTGGCCGGCAATGTCTTTGCCCAATGCGAGTGTGAGTGGCGAACTCCCCTGTGCATACACTTGCGAGCCAAGGATTTCTGACAGGCGAACCGATTGACGTCTTGCGTTGGGTAGCTCAAGCCCCATTAGGCTCTTGCCAGGAATCGTTTCAACGACACGGATCGAAGTCAAGGACAGAGCACGTGCAAGGTCCTTGGACAAATTCACGATCTGGCTGCCCTTCACCCCCGTAGCTGGGTCGATCTCATAGCGGGTGATCACAGGCCCGGGGTACGCGGCGACAACGCTTGCTGAAACGCCGAAATCGGCAAGCTTCTTTTCAATCAGTCGCGAAGTAAATTCGAGGGTCTCTGGAGAGACCAATTCTTGCTGCGCGCTTGCTAGATCTAGAAGGGAAATCGGCGGCAACTCGGTATCGGGAGGCAGGTCTGCAAACAGTACGGACTGTCTCTCAGCCTGGGCGCGCTCCGAAAGCTCAACCTGTGCAACAGCAGGCTCGATATGGATCGGCTCGGGATGGTCATCGCGCAAAATCTTGCGCTTCTCAATGACCTGCTCCTCGCGATCAGCAAGGGCTCGCTCGCCCAGGCGCCGGTCATCGCGCGCTGCGATCGCCTGACGTGCTGCAAGAAACTTACGTTCAATCAATGCGCCAAGGGACTCGAGCACCTCGAGCCATGAAAATCCGCCTAGCAGCGATAAACCGACGCCGAGCAAAATCCAGCAAAAAAGCGTGAATCCCACAGGGCCCATCCAGTCGATAAGGATTGGCCCAAGCAGCAGCCCAAACACACCGCCCGGTACAAGAGGGAGTTCAGGCAGCAGGCGTAGTCGCGTCGCCTCGAGCAAGACACAGGCAAAAAACAATAGAAAAAATCCGCCAGCTTTAAACCATGATTGAAGCGCTGGCGCTAGGGAGCGATCGTTGGTGCGGGATTCCATGAAGCTGCGATCGCTTCGCAGCCTTCTGAGATCCGAAATCACCCAAACCAGGAGTCCGATTGGAAAAAGATAGGCGCTCAAACCTGCGAGATAGAGCAAAAGATCAGCAAGCCATGCGCCGATGCGTCCCATGGCGTTTCGGATGGGCTCGCCGTTACCGGCAGTCGACCAACCTGGATCCCCAGGATGGTAAGTCACAAAGGCTAATAACAGGCCGGTTGCTAACAGCGAAAGCGCAATCCAACGCATTTCTAGCAGCCAGCGGTTTTGTCGCGACAGTGAAGGCTCATGCAGCGGCACTTCGGCGGCTTGACGCGACCGGCGCGCACTCGTCCGGGGGCTTGAGGCTGAAGTAGTCATAGGCAGCCTATAATTTTGCCTTAGTTTGCAGCTTCTTGGGTCAGATCACTCCGAATGACGCGGTCTTGGCGATAGAAGCAACACAATCTCCGGCAACCTTAAAGGCATTTGCGACCCCATCATGACCGAAAAACATTGTCAGCTCCTTATTCTTGGTAGTGGCCCTGCCGGCTACACCGCCGCTGTTTACGCAGCCCGCGCGAATTTGCGTCCGGTTTTAATTACCGGCCTGGCCCAAGGCGGTCAGCTGATGACAACCACCGACGTGGATAACTGGCCTGCCGACCATGCAGGAGTTCTCGGCCCCGAACTTATGGATCGATTTCAAAAGCATGCCGAGCGCTTTGGCACTGAGATCTTGTTTGATCATATCAACAGGGTCGATCTGCAAAGTCGACCCTTCGTGCTCGAGGGCGACTCTGGTCGCTACACCTGCGATGCATTAATTATAGCGACAGGTGCTTCTGCAAGATACTTAGGCTTGCCCTCTGAATCAGCTTTTATGGGGAAAGGCGTTTCCGCCTGCGCAACCTGTGACGGGTTCTTTTACAAAGGCCAAGATGTTTGTGTCATTGGCGGCGGCAATACAGCGGTCGAAGAGGCCTTGTATCTCACTAACATCGCCAGAAAAGTGAGCCTTGTTCATCGGAGGGACCGCTTGCGTGCCGAGCCGATCATGATCGACCATTGGATGGAAAAGGTCGCACAGGGAAAAGGCGAAAACATTTGGTTCCACGAGCTCGATGAGGTGCTTGGCGATGCCTCAGGCGTCACAGGCGTGCGCCTTCGCGATAAGCGCAATGGAGACCGTCGAGATCTGTCTTTAAGTGGAGTTTTCGTAGCCATTGGGCATACACCGAATACAGAACTCTTCGCGGGCCAGCTCAACATGGAGTCGGGCTACATCATTACCCGCGGCGGGCACCAAGGGCTTGCAACAGCCACCAGCGTGGAGGGTGTTTTTGCAGCCGGCGATGTGCAAGATCATATTTACCGACAGGCGATTACTAGTGCCGCAACCGGGTGTATGGCAGCACTCGACGCGCAGCGCTGGCTGGAAAATCAAGGGCATGCGGCTCCATGATTTAGCAGGACTGCGCGATGCGCTTAAGGTTTTTGCGCGGGAACGCGCGCAACTAGAAGCAAAGCGCCGGGCCGAATCGCTTGCGAAGGAGGTGCAAGCCCGCCTTTTTCGCGAGGCCGTCCAAGATGTCACGCCCTTGCCACAGAGTGATCGCGCTGAGATTCAAAAGGTTCGCCCGCAACCAGTCGCAAGACAGCGGGAACTTGATGAGGCTCGAGCGCTTGCTTCAAGTTTGTCAGATGACATCGACATCGAATTGCTGCTGCAAACCGATGAGAGCCTTTCATGGAAACGCGATGAACTGAGCCATCAGATCATCCCCAAATTGCGTCGAGGGCATTGGAGCGTCAAAGCCCATCTCGACTTGCACGGCATGCGGGTTGATGAGGCCCGCGAAGCGCTGGTGGCCTTTCTCAGTGATGCGATTAAGCGTGAAATTCGATGCGTTCGCATCGTTCACGGCAAAGGCTTGGGCTCGATCAACAAAGAGCCGATTCTAAAAAATAAGGTCTTGCGCTGGCTCGTACAGCGTGAAGAAGTGCTGGCCTTTTGCCAGGCTAGACCCAACGATGGGGGATCTGGCGCGCTGATCGTGTTGTTAATCGCCGCGGGGCACCCGAGGAAGGCCAAGTCGCCGCCTAAAACATAAAGCGCCGCCTAAAGTATAAAGCCACCCCCGTAAACAGCGACCCCCTGTTTTTCTATGTCATTCAGACAGCCGCTTCACCGGTTTCACCCGTTCGAATCCGAATCACTTCTTCAACGGCTTCGATAAAAATTTTCCCATCACCGATACGGCCTGTCCGCGCCGCTGCAACGATTGCCTCTGCCGCACGTTCAGACATGGCATCAGCAACGATGACTTCGATCTTCACTTTGGGCAAAAAATCAACGACGTATTCGGCGCCGCGATAAAGTTCCGTGTGCCCTTTTTGTCGCCCAAAACCTTTAACCTCCGTGACGGTCAAGCCAGTAATACCGACCTCAGCAAGGCTCTCCCGGACCTCATCGAGCTTGAATGGCTTAATAATGGCTGTGATACGTTTCATCTGATCTCCCTCCGAAAACAGCTTTTCTTCATGTCAGCGCCATCCCGAGGTGATCGGGTAGCGCCAATCGCGTCCCCAGGCTCGGGGCGTTACTCGAACACCTACCGCAGCCTGTCTGCGCTTATATTCGTTGACCTGGATCAAGCGTACAACGCGATGGATTATCGCGTCATCAATGCCCCCAATCCTGAGCTGATCGCCCGACAAATTGCCCTCCATATAACGCTGGATGATGTCGTCAAGCACATCGTAGGCTGGCAGTGAGTCCTGATCGGTCTGATCAGGTCGAAGTTCTGCGCTTGGCGGCCTCTCGATGATGCGTATCGGAATGACCTCGCTCAATTGATTACGGTATGCCGCAAGCCGGTATACAAGCGTCTTGTAGACATCTTTTAACACGGCAAAGCCGCCAGCCATATCGCCATACAAGGTTGCGTAGCCAACGGCCGACTCGCTCTTGTTGGAAGTGGTCAACACGAGCGAACCATGCTTATTGGATAAGGCCATTAAGATGGTGCCCCTGATGCGAGCTTGAAGATTTTCCTCAGTAGCGTCTTGCGCCTTGCCGCTAAAGTCTTCGGCAAGC
Organism: Betaproteobacteria bacterium; assembly: GCA_016868095.1. Classification (GTDB taxonomy): domain Bacteria; phylum Pseudomonadota; class Gammaproteobacteria; order Burkholderiales; family Burkholderiaceae_E; genus UBA3064. The sequence continues at coordinate 1,978 of VGHV01000098.1, read as the reverse complement.
ATCGCCAAGTACGATTCGAAAAGGCCTTTGATCGGATACTCGTCGTAGCGAACACCGAGTCGGGCCACCATATCGCGCGAGTCGATCCACGAGATATCGGCTGTGTACTGGGATGGCATCATCACGGCTCGAACGCGCTCGGCGCCTAGCGCATCCACTGCAATTGCAAGCGTGACCGCCGAGTCGATACCGCCGGAGAGGCCAATTAAGACCCCAGGGAACTTATTCTTAAGCACATAGTCGCGCGTACCAAGCACCAAGGCCCGCCAAACCTGCTCTTCTTCGGAACCGATGCTAGGGGGCGCCGTCGCGGGGGCAAGACCTTGCTTGAGCTCATCCAGGCTTAGGACCAACAAATCGGGCTCAAAGGCTTGCGCTTGGTCATGCAAGGCGCCTGTTTGATCAAGTGCAAACGAGCAGCCATCAAAAACAAGTTCATCCTGACCACCCACCAAATTCGCGCTGAGCATCGCAAGCCCGCGGGCCGACAAATGTTTGCGAGCGACATCAAGGCGTTGCGACTGCTTATTGATATGAAAGGGTGAAGCGTTGAGGACTAAAACAGCATCGAGATCGAGGTCTTGCAGGGGTTTACAGGCCTCATCAGTCCAAAAGTCCTCGCAGATCAAAAGTGCAAAGCGCTTGCCAAAGCATTCGACCACGCAGCTCTCCTGCCCTGAGTCGAAGTAACGCTTTTCGTCGAAGACATCGTAATTGGGTAGTGCCTGCTTGTGGTACCAGGCGAGTGGCTTGCCGCGACGTAACCACACCGCAGCGTTATAAAGCTCGCCATGCTGTCCACGCCTTGGCAGCCCTACGATGACATCAATCGGTAGCGATGCGATTTGCTCGCCGAGCCATGCAAGGCTTGACTCGCAACGGTCAATAAACGCGGGGCGAAGAAGTAAATCCTCAGGCGGATAGCCGCAAAGCGATAACTCCGGTGTGAGCAAAATGCCCACGCCCCGCGCGCTGGCATCGCTTGCGGCCTCTACAATTCGCGCACGGTTTGCATCAAAGTCTGCAACGGTCTGGTTCAGCTGAGCTGCCGCAATAAGCATAAGGACTCCTCCACTTGGATTATCGCACGCGCTATCTTGAGCGGATTGCCGAAGTCCCCGAGTCGGTTTGGGACAACCTGCTACCTGATCACCCTGCCGCTGGGCTCCTCAGTCACGCCATGCTCTCAGCTTTTGAAGATGGCGCATGCCTTGGCACAGAGAGCGGCTGGGACGTTCATCACTGGACGCTGTGGCATCCCAATGGCGATCTTCTTGCAGCCTTACCGCTCTATCGCAAATGGCATTCGTATGGCGAGTATGTGTTTGACTGGGCTTGGGCCAATGCCTACGCGAGGCATGGACTTAACTACTACCCCAAATGGCTTAGTGCTGTGCCTTTTACGCCGATTAGTGGGCCTCGACTACTTCGTCGACATGATCATGATCCCTTGATCATGGCCCGCCTGCTGGATGACCTTAGAGCCCTTCGCGGATCGTCAGCGCACATCTTGTTTAGCGATGGTCTCAATGAGTCGGATCGCGCCACCTTGAAGTCTGCTTCATGGATGCGTCGTACCGGCGTGCAATTTCATTGGTACCAGGCAAACTATAAGGACTTCGATGATTTTCTGCTTGCTTTATCGCAATCAAAACGAAAAAAGATTCGTGCCGAACGCCGTAAGGTGAAAGAGCAAGGTATTGAATTCAAAGTGAAAAGCGGCGCAGATCTCCATGAAAGCGACTGGGCCTTCTTTTATGACTGCTATGAGCGCACCTATCGGCTGCATGGCAACGCGCCTTATTTAACGCCCGAGTTTTTTTTTCGCCTGCATCATGCGCAAGCGGAACGTTGCGTCTTGTTTATCGGTTCGGATGAACAGGGCCCCTGCTGCGCGAGTCTGCTGTTTCGCCACAAAGACAGGGCTTTTGGTCGCTACTGGGGCGCTGTCCGTGATTATCCCTTCGCTCATTTCGAA
>VGHV01000097.1 GCA_016868095.1 Betaproteobacteria bacterium | reverse complement strand
AGATCTCATAGCCTGAGCCAAACCCTGGTCCCGGACGATCAGTTTCGGGATCGTTTGTGAAATGACACGAGCCTGCAAGGAATGTGAACGCTGGTGGCGCTTCGCGATACTGCCAAAGCGCTGGGGTGGCAAAACTAAAGGCCCCGGGCGCAAGCACATCCTTGCCATCGATTCTTAAACTTGTATCGTATGTCTCCCCTGGTGCAAGGCCCTGAAGCTGCATATGGGCCGTGTTAGACGCTAGATCTATCGTTTGCAATTGATGAACTCGGCTTGTCGAGGGTCCTTGTCGACGCGGCCAGTAAGTCAATTCAACAAGCCCAGGCGCATCGGTTTGCAACCAGATCGTTGTTGATTGCATATCCGTAAAACCTGCCATGGGGCCCGAGCGCAGGCCCTGCGCTGAAGCCAGTCCAGCAAAATGCCCGACCATCATCACGAAAAAGAGAACGATATAGCGCATCGGAAGACTCAGTGTTGTTGCCCAGATCCGCTTGACAACATACGGTCAATCCAAGCGATCGAGAGCGCGGACAGGATAAATGCCAGATGAATCAGGGTTTGCCAGAGCATTGTCTTTTCGCTCAGGGATTCAGCCGATATAAAGGTCTTGAGCAGGTGAATCGATGAGATCCCAATGATCGCCGTGGCAAGCTTCACCTTTAAAATATTGGCATTCACGTGCGAGAGCCACTCAGGTTGGTCAGGGTGGCCATCGAGATCAAGGCGCGAGACAAAAGTTTCGTAGCCGCCGATGATGACCATAATGAGCAGGTTCGAGATCATCACCACATCAATCAGCGATAAAACCATCAACATCACGACGATTTCTTTGCTACGCGCGACAATGCCAAGCGCGCTTGCCGTGTTGTCGAGCGCATTTGGATCCCACAACACAGGCACCAGGTGGCTCAATTCCTGAATGAAGAGCACAACATAAACAGCTTGGGCAACGATAAGGCCCAAATAAAGTGGCAATTGAAGCCAGCGACTGGCAAAAATCAAAGCAGGCAGGCCACGTAATGGCTGACTTCGGACTTGATTAACTTGTCGGTCCTGTGTGCTGCGGTCTTGATCGAGCTTATCCATGAAATAATCCTAAGCTAGCTATGCGAAGTTTTCGTGGCAATAAAGCCACCCTACCCTCAAAGCCTTGTGCTGTATGCGGACTCACGATGAGTTGGCGTAAGCGTTGGGCAAAAAACTGGGAGCAAGTCTTGTATTGTTCGGATCGCTGCCGCAAGGCTCAGCGCGGCAACAAACCGAAAACCCAAGCCCAAAGCCTAGCGAAAGATTCAAACTAAGTTGACTGTTTTCAACCCGTACGATTCAAGTCGGCATGCCATGCGAGCTCCGGAGCATGATATCGCGCTTGGAAAAACCCTTGGGACTTGCAGTCACCAAGCTCGCCGGCAAAGCATTGTGTTGTGACTAAACCCGAACAGCATCAATCAAAACAAGCGCAAGCCTTCGATGCGCCAGCACCGATCGTCGGGCGGCAGCGCCTGGCGTGGGCCCTATTGCTTGCGGCCTTGAGCTCCATTGGCCCCTTTGCAATCGATACCTATTTGCCGGCCTTTGAGGGCATTGCAAATTCGCTTCAGGCAACGCCGCTGCAAATGCAGCAAAGCCTATCGATTTACCTGATTGCCTTTGCCGTGATGAACCTCTTTCATGGCGCAATTTCGGACGCCGTTGGCCGAAAACCAGTGGTTCTCACAGGGCTTCTTTTGTTTTCTCTCGCGTCGGTCGGCTGTGCCTTAGCAAGCAGCATTGAGCTTTTGCTCCTTTGCCGCTTTTTACAAGGACTTTGCGCCGGTGTGGGCATGGTCGTATCACGCGCCATGGTTCGTGATTTGTTTCCACCCGAAGAAGCACAAAGGATGTTTTCAATCGTGACCATCTTCTTTGGGGTTGCCCCGGCGATTGCGCCATGGATTGGCGGGCTCGTTTTTGTTCGCTGGGGCTGGCAGGCCGTGTTCTGGTTTTTAGCAGCTTTGTCTATCCTGCTCTTGATCTTGCAGGCGCGTTTGTTGCCTGAATCGCTTAAAGCACAAGATCGACAAAGCCTGGCCTTCACACCGCTCCTAAAAGCATATCGACGTATGGCAGGCTCGCCGCGCTTCATATTACTTTGTATAAGTAGTGCGCTTCCCTTTAACGGCTTTTTCCTTTATGTGCTTGGCGCAGCACAATTTCTCGGAGTCCATTTAAAGCTTGCTCCCGATCAGTACTACTGGTTGTTTATGGCAACCGTTGCCGGGATGATGCTTGGCTCGGCAATCAGTAGTCGCTTATCGGGGCGATTTCCACCGATGCGTCAGGTGAGGCTTGGCCTGTGGATTGGTGCACTGGCAAGCGTTCTAAATATCAGTTCAACGATCGCCTTCCCAGGCCAAGTCTGGATGGCTATCGCACCCATCGGGCTTTTCACGCTTGGTTGGTCGTTAATGGTGCCTGCGATTACCGTCAGAGCGATCGATCTCTATCCGAGCCGACGTGGCATGGCCTCATCCATGCAAAGCTTTATAGGCGGCGTATCCAACAGTGTCATGGCAGGGGTCATCGTACCTGCTGTCATGCATTCGCTGCTCGCCATGGCGCTTGCCTCAGCCTGTGCCTTGGCCCTGGGCGTGATTGCATGGATGATTCACAGCCGAGTACCGTTAAGAGCGCTCGACGAGTAATTGTTACGAGGCTGCACCCTCAACGAGAACCATGTTTGAATGCCCAGCCTTTTTGCGCATGTCGAGCAAAGGTTTATATTGTTCTGAATGATAAAACGCCTTTGCCGCATCAACACTTGGAAACTCCAGCACCACCAACCGCTTGGGCTGCCAATCGCCTTCGAGTGTTTCGCTAGCACCTCCACGCACCAAAAAGCGTCCTCCGAAAGCTTCGACCGCTGCCGGCGTGTGCTTGCGGTACTCAGCCATCAAGTCCTGATCAACGGTATCAATTTCTACAATAAAGTACGCAGCCATCAATGAGTTCTCCTCGACATATGCGTTGGTCGGCAGGCCATCGTCAGTGCCCCTGAAAATCGGGACGTCGCTTCTCAACAAAGGCCTTTGCAGCCTCTTTATGGTCGGCTGTACCCTGACACAAGACCTGAAGGCTTGACTCCACATCGAGTTGAGTCGATAAGCCATTGAGTCCTGAGGCAAGCAGGGCCTTTTTCATGTGCGCATACGCAAGCGTTGGTCCCTTCGCGAGCGTTTCGATCCAGCCAAAGGCCGCTTGCTCTAGTGCATTGTCATCATGAACCTGATGCAATAAGCCAAGGCCGTAAGCCTCATCGGCGCTCAAGACGGGCGAAAACATCAGAAGTTCCCGGGCCTTCGCCTCGCCAACCACGCGCGGCAAAAAGTAGCTCATGCCATAGTCACCCGATAGGCCCACTTTGGCGAAGGCCGTGCTGATCTTGGCCGAGCGTGCGGCGAGTCTGAAATCGCAAGCGAGTGCGAGCGCCAGGCCTGCACCGGCCGCAGCACCAGGTATCACCGCAATCGTCGGCTTGGGCATTTCATGAAGCAATCGTGAGGCATCCGCTCGTTGGCGCAATAATCGCTGGCGTTCAGCGGGGTTCATGCTTTGCATCTGCGGCGTTGCCATAGCCTTCACATCACCACCCGCACAAAACGCACCGCCCGCCCCGGTAAGCACCACAGCGCGCACGGCCGTATCGCGCTGTGCTTGTTCAAGCGCAAGAATCAGGCCCGAGGTGATTTCTGGATTAAGCGCATTGCGAGCCTCAGGGCGGTTTAGGGTGAGTGTTAAGACGCCCTCGTTGAGTGCACTGACAAGCGGTGAAGCCTGCAGCTTAGTGTCGCTTTGAGAAGTTAAATGACTCATTATTTATCGCTTAGCCATCGATTGAACAAAAGCAGCCACAGCCTCATCGTGTTCGGCGGTGTGATGCGCCAGGGCCTGCAGACCAGCCGACATCTCGAGCAAGGCCTCGATGCGCTGGTGTTGCGCCTCACGCAGCAGCCGCTTCGTCATACGAAGGGCAGGCGCGGGGTTGGCGGCAATACGCCTCGCAAGCGCTAAACAAGTCGCCATCAAATCATCATGCGGTACGACCTGCGACACCAACTGACAGGCCAGTGCTTGCTGGGCATCGAGCATGTCGCCCGTGAAACTGAGTTCAGCCGCCTTCGAGTAGCCCACAATACGCTGCAAAAGCCATGCGCCGCCATCGCCAGGAATAATACCCAGCTTCACAAAGCTCTCGGCAAACCTCGCCTTGTCTGAAGCGATACGAATATCGCACATGCAGGCCAGATCGAGCCCAGCGCCGATCGCAGGGCCATTTACGGCCGCAATCGCTGGAATATCGAGAGCTGCCATCGCCTTGGGGATGCGTTGTATGCCGCGTCGATAGCCCTCACGAATGGCATAGGGTGAACCGCCAGCAATGCCTTGCTTGTTTTGCATGTCTTTGACATTGCCGCCAGCGCAAAAGGCTGAGCCTGCCCCTGTAAGAATCAAACACTTGGCCTCGGCGTGATGCTGAACAGTCTCGATGGCCTCCACCACGGCGTCCCATTGGGCTTGTGTGGATAAGGCGTTGCGCTCTGAGGGCGCGTTTAAGGTTAGGGTAAAGACGGCGCCTTCTTGCGCCAGTAAAACAAAATCAGACATGAATCCCTCCATCAACCGGAGGGATTCTGCCCGAAAGCGCTAGGCTGCAGCCAAGGGCTGTGCGCGCACTGCTAACTTTTCGTCGTTGATCCGTACCGAAAGCAGCTTCATGAGCGCGTAAACGGTTTCGATGTGGGGTGTTGGCACCTGGGTAATCTTTCCCAATTCGATCACCGCACCAACTAAGGCATCGATCTCAGGATCACGACCTGACTCGACATCTTGCAGCATCGAGGTCTTGTGCTTGCCGACTTTCTCTGCACCGGCGATACGCTTTTCAAGGCTGACCCGGAAACTAATGCCCAGGCTTGTTGCAACCGCCTCGGCCTCTCGCATCATCGCCGCAGCCAACTCGCGCGACAAAGGGAATTGACAAATATCGACCAAGGTAGAGTGGGTGAGCGCGCTGATGGGATTAAAGGTGAGATTGCCCCAAAGTTTGAGCCAAATCTCGCTTCGGATGTTCGTGAGTACGGGTGCCTTGAGTCCGGCACGCGCAAACATCGCCGAAAGCGCCAAGACCCTTTCACTCTCACTGCCGTCGAGTTCACCCAAGGGAAAGCGATCGCCCTCAATATGGCGCACCCAGCCAGGGGCTGCCAACTCGCAAGCCGGATAAACCACACAGCCAATGATTCGTGCAGGGTCGATCGCTTTCATGATCAATCCTTCCGGGTCAACACTATGGACAACCCGATCTTCAAAGCCACCAGCGTGGCGCTGAAAGTACCACCAGGGGATCCCGTTTTGCATCGGGATGATGATCGTGTTGTCGTGGAGCAGGTGATGCAAATCCTTGACAACGGCTGCAACCTGATTCGCCTTCATACCAAGAATGACCAGGTCTTGTTGACCGGCCTCTGCCAGTGAAGCGGTTGCCTTCACTTGACGGACAACATGCTCGACCCCATCAGACATCGTAAGACGCATGCCACGGCTACGAATCGCTTCAAGGTTTGCGTTTCGAGCGATCAGGGTGACATCTTCACCCGCTTGAGCAAGTTTGACACCGACATAACCACCTATCGAACCCGCCCCCACAATACAAATCTTCATCGAATGATTCCTTTCGAGGACACAACAAGGATGAGGAAAACTAGACAAGCCCATTGCAACAGTCGCGCGGTGGTCTGCTGGTACAGGATGCTGCGAGGCAACAGCCACCATCTATGTGAGCTGTCCGGGGTGCGGACAGTTGGATGTCCTGAAGCGCCTACGCCTCAGGTTGGTCAAGATAACGCCGGGTTATAGCGCTTTGAGATCATAACAATGCTGCATCGCAGCGACAAGTCATATCTTGACTCTTTTAGTCAAAGCTTAACGGGTTTAGTCGAGGCGAATGCTGCGTCGAATAATCCCGGCGCGCTCGGTTCGAGCAATAACCTCGAGGTCCGTCCCCGGAAGCGCAGCTAGCTGCCACTGATGCAAATAGCGCTGCGCAGTAAGTGCACGATCAGGCAAGAAGGCCTGCAAGGACTGCTTTGCTGCGTGGCCTTCGAGTGAGGGGCCTTCAAGACGTTGCGTACCGCTCATGCAACGTACATAAGGCCTGCTTTGCGCATCGAAAAGCTCGTCGCCTAGGGGATCGGCCGCACCAAGCACTGTCTGCTTTGCACGCACTGCAAGCGTGGCGCTATCCTCGCGCGTCAGTGCTCGCGCCTCAGTGGTCAGCGGAAAACACTCAACAATGACACCGCGGACGGTTTTGCGCTCAAGGGCTCGCCGGCTGACATAGCTTGGCAAATAACCGCTGTTTTCCACAGCAAATCGGATCAGGTAATGCCTTGCACCGGGTGGATGCAGTGCTCCAGTCGCTTCGCCAAGCGATCGCACCTCGAGTACGAGGAGCTCGAGCTTTGGCAGTATGGCCGCCAATTGTTTAAGCCAGCCCGGAAAACGGGCAACCTCCGCCTCACGCAAGGCAGGCGGTGGATTTCGCCAAAAGTTCATCCGATCCCAACCACCGATTTCAAGCGGACCAAGCTGCGGATGATCGAAAGACTTCCAATCAACATGGGCCTGACCGCCACAAACCTCATCGCTCCACTTCAAAAGTTTTAAATCATCCTCAGGCGGATGCTCGCGATACCAGTCGATAAAGGGGTATTTCTCAATGCCGGCAGCCCGGTTGGGCGCCCACAGTTCAACAACCCAAAACAGGGCGCCAAGGTGCTCGTAAATCCAGTCCTGGGTACCGCTAATGACTTGTTGCGGGTGGTATTTGAAATCATGCCAAATGCTCAAGGCCGGATAGCCGGTCTGCTCGCTCGCCGCCGCCGACAAACGCTTGTACATCCATAAATCCTCAGGAATCATTTTGTCGTCGGGCTCTGTACCCATGGGCCGCAAAATCACACCGCTGTGGGTATGAAAACTGACGGCGGCTCCGATATTGGGGTGCCTGACCACAAAGTCGACCATGGCTTTCACCTCGGGTTCGCTCGTGGGATAGGGCCCTGCGCCTTGTTGCTTGTATTCCTGCCGCCAGTCCGAGGGAAAGTTGCGGTTTAGGTCAAGGCCTTCGCGATCCGGGTTGAGCTTAAACCCCACGCCGTTATGCTGAAGCACCTGCCCCTCGGGCAAAATCCTGTAGTACTGGCCACCGATTTCTCCAGGCTCACGGGGAATCATCACACGGGGATCGATCGGATGGGGTTTCCATCCGCCGTTGGGGTCGGCAATCCGCATCGACAAAATCCGTCCGTCGCCATCAACGTCTTCGATCACCATCCCGTCCAGTGCGACGTCCTCAAAGGGGTAAGCGCGTGTCGACGATCGGATATGACGCGGGCGATCCCCAAGCGCGAGTTCAGCCCCATCGGGACAAAGTCTGGGCACGAGGTAAAACGCCCGGGTGTCAAGCAAATGACTCACCAGGGGATCCGATGACGCATGCTTCAACACATGGTCAAGGAAATAAAGCACGGCCGTGCTCGCGAGTAACTCTGCAGCGTGAATATTGCCGTCGACCCAAAGCGCAGGCTTTTCCTCTGCCGGTCCTGTGGCAAACCGGGTCAGACTGACTACCCAGATCTCACGCCCTTCAAAACTTCGGCCCATTGACTCCAGACGCAGCAAATCCGGGTGTTCGCTTACGAGCGCTTGCAAGAGCGAGCTCAGTTCTTCATAACGGTAAAAGCGGGAAAAATCGATGGTCATGAGGCGATCCTTTCTGGCCAGTCTTATGGGCGCACCAGGGAGCTGATGCTTAGGCGAAGATGACGAATATGTTAACCCCTGGACCCAGTCATCCATTGGAATCAGCAGTTGATGTTCAGGCATGCTTGCACGTATAGTTCGCCTAGCACTTAAGACGCCACAGCCCGGATATTTATGGAAGGCGCTTGAGCACCCTTTGCGCCCTGCGCACCCCAACCTCAGGAGGAAACATGAGCATCTCAATCACCGTTCATCTGAACGGTAAAACCGTTTCTGCCCAAGTGCAGTCAAACACTAGCTTGGTC
>VGHV01000096.1 GCA_016868095.1 Betaproteobacteria bacterium | reverse complement strand
ATAAGCAATAGCGATGAGAAAGCGGTCAAGCTGCATCGGGGAACAGGGTCAATCTCTAATGGTAAGTTGAGCGAAAAGTGGCCCAAACAACAAGCACTCGAGTCAGCGATTGATAAGGCGCAACACCTTCATGAAGTTGATTGGCTTGAAGCGGCTTGGAAGGCCTTATCTGATCAAAGCCAACCCGATCCGCTTGAGTTGCCCGACACAGGCGTAGGCACGCTGCGCGAGCGCGAGCTTGCTCCGGTATTTATTAATACGCCTACCTATGGCACACGCCAAAGCACGGTTATCAAACGATCGTCAAAGGGCCATCTGAAGATCTGGGAGCGTCGTTGGACGGGACACGGCGGAGCACTCCGTCATGGTGATGTTTTTTGGACCAATAAACATGATTAGCTTAGCCAAGCAAATTGCTATAAAACATCACCATCTTCAAGCATCAAGCCTGCTCGATCGCTTCGATACGTCGCTTGAAATCGTCAGGCAAAGGCAATGAGCTACCATGTTCAGCGTAGACATAAATATTCTCGCCGCTGATGAGATGTTGCCCGTCTCGAAAAATACCGAACTTAACGGTCATGCTACTACGGCCGAGTCGTTCGGTCTTTACGCCCACAACAATCTCATCATCGAAATGCGCTGGCTGCAAATACTCAACCGTTGACTTCACCACATAAAGCCGATCAAAAACCGACTTGAGCAAATCCCGATTACCGCCGCTCACACGTCGGTAATATTCGGTGCTCGCCACATCAAAAAACAACAAATAATTGGCATTAAAAACAACGCCTTGCATATCGGCTTCGGCCCACCGAACCCTCATGGGATGCAGAAAACGAAAATCATCAAGTCTCATCGCTTAACCTATCGATGCCGGCACATTGGCTTGGTGTTGTAGAAAATAATCGCGGAGCATTTGCGCAATCATCACCGGGTGCTCATGTAATAGCCAGTGGCTTGCCCTTGATAAGCGCTCAATGCGTAAGTCGGGGACGAGCTCATCAAGTCCATCAAGTAATAAGGGAAGAAGCGCCTGATCGTCCTCGCCCCAAATCACGAGGCTTGGGCATTTCACCATGAAATCTTGCGCGTTAAGCGGCTGCTCCGCTTGGCCAGGATACCAGGGCGCTGCACGATAGTAATGGGTCCCACCAAGCATGGCACCAGGCTGCGTCCAGGCTGCCTTGTATTGAGCTCGCCGCAATTCGGTCCACCAAATCGGGGGCCTTTTACCCTGCCCTGCCACGCCCAGGAAAAACTTCTCGGTCAGGGCACAATCATCGGCAAGAAGGGCGTCCTCGGAACCAGGCTTTCGAAGCCAGTTCATGTAAGCACTAGCCTTTTGTTGTGCTTGGTTGCCCATCAAAGCTTTGGCAAACAAATAAGGATGCGGCGCATTACAAATTGCTAATGCCTTAATCCGCTGATGGTCGCTGATTGCCAGTTTCCAGGCAATTGCCCCACCCCAGTCGTGCGCAGCCACAAAGGCCTTGTCGTGTCCAAAATGGTCGATAAGCGCCAACACATCGGCCGCCACTGCGGCGGCTCGGTAATCCTTTACAGCCGCGGGCTTAGAAGACAGATTAAAACCACGCAAATCGGGTGCAATCATATGGAAATCATTGGCAAGCAAGGGCATGACATCGGCCCAGGCAGCCCAATACTCAGGAAAACCGTGTAATAAAACCAAGAGCGGTTTACAAGGATCACCACAACTTGCCACATGCAACTTCATGCCCGACGGCAAACTCGGTAGGGCAATCAATTCAAATCGAAAGTCCAGCATGATCAGACCCCACGACTTGTCGTCGTCGCCGTGTTTGCCACCTCAGGCTTGTGGGCATAGGGATCGGTGGGATTGCGAAGTTGCGACACGTCTTCGCAGCGAGTCCTCACTGATGGCATGATCTTGGGGTGAGTCACGCAATAAAACTGTTCGGATTCGATTGCATCAAAAGTCATCGACGCAACCTGCGCCGCGGTGATCTTTCCAGAACTAACTGCCTTATCGCTGCTTTGTTGGGCCGCTATTTCCGAAGCAGTTGCTTCGCGGCCGCGGTCGAGATGGCTCGGACGGTTTCTCTCGGAGGCCGATATACCGGTCGGTACAAACGCCGGACACAAAACCGTCACGCCAAGCTTGGTCTTTTCAAGGCGTAGGTCGTGATAAAGCGTCTCGCTTAATGTAACAACAGCATGCTTTGAAACGTTATAAACCGCCATCAAGGGCGGTGAAAGCAGTCCTGCGACCGACGCAGTATTGATAACATGCCCTTCTTGTCCAGCTGCAATCATTCTTGGAACAAAGGCCTTAATCCCGTGAACAACACCCATCACGTTAACGCCTAAGACCCACTGCCAGTCGGCAGCACTAGCCTCCCAGGTCAAGCCACCTGTTGCAACACCAGCGTTATTAAAGAGCAAATGAACTGCACCAAAGTGTTCGAAAGCTGCATCGGCCAGTGCAGCGACCTCAGTCTCATTGGACACATCGCATGGCTGCGCAATCACATCGACACCCTCAGCCCGCAGCTCCGCTTCGACCGCTTTCAGCGCATCCTTTTGCACATCAGCAAGCACGACTTGCATCTTGCGTCGGGCAGCAATACGCGCAAACTCCCGCCCAAAGCCACTGCCAGCACCGGTGATAACAGCGCAGCGCCCTTCAAATAGCTTCATATAACGCCTCCACCGGGCAACATCTCACGACAATCGTCGCGTTCCACATTAGATGAGCTTTACCAGTTGCTTACCAAGATTCTTGCCTTTAAGTAAGCCGATAAAGGCCTCTGGTGCCTGCTCAAGCCCTTGAGCAATGGTTTCCTTATAGTGAAGTCGACCGTCGATAATGGCCTGGCCGATTTCTGCATGGGCAAGCGGCCAATCGGCCATATGTTCGGAAATGATAAAACCTTGAACTTTCAAGCGGTTGACCAAAATCGAACGCGTGTTTTTAAGCGCGATATCCTCACCGTTATAGCCTGCAATCAAGCCACAGACAGCGATGCGCCCAAAGCCGTTCATACGGCGCAAGACTGCATCAAGCACCGGGCCGCCGACGTTTTCGAAATTGCCATCAATGCCATTGGGTGTTGCCGCAGCAAGGTCCTCGTAAAGCCGCCCTGCTTTGTAGTCAATGCAGGCGTCAAAACCAAAAGACTCAGTCACAACACGACATTTCTCAGCACCACCAGCAACGCCCACAACACGACAGCCCTTGAACTTGGCAAGTTGACCGACCACAGCCCCTACGGCACCGGAAGCTGCCGAGACAACAATGGTTTCACCCGGCTTTGGATCGATAATGCGGTTTAAACCGTACCAAGCTGTAGCGCCAGGCATACCCATCACGCCCACGAAAGCCGACATAGGAATTTTAGAGGCGTCGATTTTGGCAATCGCTTTGCCGTCGCTCACGCCATAGTGTTGCCAACCAAACATACCCACCACATGATCGCCGACTGCAAATTGCGTGTTGCGGCTTTGCTCGACAACACCTACGGTTGCCCCTTGCATGGTCTGGCCAAGCGCCTGTGGCGCCGCATAACTTTTTGCATCGTCCATCCGCCCACGCATATAGGGGTCGAGCGACATGTAGTGGTTGCGCACGAGCAATTGTCCATCTTCAAGATCAGGAAGCTGCTGATCTTCAAGACGGAAACAATCACTGCTGACCACACCACTTGGACGCGCAGCGAGAACGATTCGACGGTTATGAATAGCCATAATAATTCCTTAAAACGTTATAAGTTCAAGCAGCTTTAGCCTGTAGCGACTCTTTGCGTCTAATTGCCTTAAAGGTACCGCTTGCCGTAGCAACCAAATGCCCCTTCAGGTCAAAGAGTTCGCCTTCGCAAAACAAAAGGCTTGCACCTTGTTGCAAACAAGCACCCCGCGCAAACAAGGTCCCCACGCCAGGGGCGAGAAACGAGGTCTTCATCTCAATCGTTACAACCCCGTGGGACTCGCTACTGGCCGATACGGCCAGTGACTCATTGATCACCGAACGAGCGGCCATGGCCATACAGACATCGAGTAAGGTCATGGTGACACCGCCATGGACCATGTCGAAACTGTTCTCAAGATGTGCCTCAATGGGCAAACGCAAAACCGCATCACCCGGCACATAGCGAACGCTTTGGACCCCTAAGTGCCGCAAAAAAGGAATGGTCAAAAGCGTCCCAGGAGCACTGGCCAACTCATGAGCCAGTGCTGCCCGCTGGGCCATCAAGACATGCAAACGATTGACATCTGACATCGCGTGACTTGACCCGACTTAGAGCACATCAAAGAGACCAGCCGCACCCATGCCGCCGCCGATGCACATGGTAACGACGACCCGCTTGGCACCGCGGCGCTTGCCCTCGATCAAGGCATGGCCCACCAAGCGCTGACCTGACATCCCATAGGGATGTCCCACTGCGATCGCGCCACCGTTAACGTTGAGCTTATCGTTGTCGATACCAAGCTTATCGCGACAATAGAGGACCTGAACCGCAAAGGCTTCATTAAGTTCCCAAAGATCGATATCGTTAACCGACAGGCCATGACGCTTCAGTAGCTTGGGTATGGCATAAACCGGCCCGATACCCATCTCATCAGGCTCAAGTCCCGCAACCGCAAAGCCAACGAAGCGGCCCAGGGGCGCAAGGCCGCGTTTTGAGGCAAGCGCTTCGTCCATCACAATGCAAGCGCCCGCACCGTCAGAAAACTGCGAAGCATTGCCTGCTGCAATCACACCGCCCGGCATGGCAGCTTTGATGCCTGAGACCGCGTCATACGTCGTATCTGCGCGAATACCTTCATCACGATCTGCCGTGACTTCTTTCGTAATAACCATGCCGGTGACTTTGTCGACCGTGGCCATCGTGGTCGTGACCGCAATCATTTCAGCCTTCGTGAGACCAGCGGCCTGTGCCGCTGCGGCACGCTGCTGGCTTTGCACGCCATACTGGTCCTGAAGCTCGCGGGCAATGTTATAGCGTTTAGCAACTTGTTCTGCTGTTTGTAGCATATTCCAATAAATTTCGGACTTATGCTCAAGCAACCAGGGATCGGTCATCATGTGCTTATTCATTTCGTTTTGCACACAGGAAATACTCTCTACACCGCCCGCAGCATAAACATCGCCCTCACCTGCACGGATACGTTGCGCCGCAAGCGCAATGGTTTGCAGGCCACTTGAGCAAAAGCGGTTAACGGTCATCCCCGAAACGGTTACAGGTAATCCCGCACGCAGTGCGACCTGTCTCGCGATGTTTGCGCCGGTTGCACCCTCGGGGTTTGCACAACCCATGATGACATCTTCGACTTCATCAGGAGCGACTCCAGCCCGCTCTACTGCCGCTTTGACAGCCAAGCCGCCGAGCGTTGCGCCATGCGTCATATTAAAGGCACCGCGCCAACTTTTTGAAAGCGGTGTTCTAGCGGTTGAAACAATCACAGCATCACGCATCATGATTCTCCTTGAGATTATGAGCCTTGGCACTGATCGGCGAACTCATCGCGAGTGCCAAGGCGATTGATCAACAAATTAGGATTGAAAACCTTTGCCTTCCTGGGCTAGGCGGGACAGTAAAGGCGCTGGTGTCCAAAACTCGGGGGCGGCGTGGGGGTTGGCTGCGAAGTGATGCATGCTCTGGACCACATTGAATAATCCCATGGTGTCGGCATAACACATCGGCCCGCCTCTAAATGCAGGAAACCCATAACCCGTAATATAAACAATATCGATATCCGAGGCTCTCAGCGCAATTCCCTCTTCAAGAATCTTTGCTGCCTCGTTAACCAGAGCGAAGATCAAGCGATGAACAATCTCATCGTTTGAGATTTTGCGCGGCTTTAAGCCCAATGACTCGCGATGCTTAACGATCAAATCATCGACAATCGGATCGGGAATCGCATCGCGCTTACCGGGTACGTACTGATACCAGCCCTTGCCGGTCTTTTGGCCAAAACGTCCAAGCTCACAAAGCTTGTCAGCAATCTTGGGGTACTTCATGTCCGGGCGCTCAATATAGCGACGCTTGCGGATATACCAACCCACATCGTTGCCGGCTAGGTCAGCCATTCTGAAGGGCCCCATTGCCATGCCCCAACTTTCAAGCGCTTTATCGACCTGCGCCGGCGTACAGCCTTCCTCGAGTAAAAGCAGACCCTGACGCGAATATTGCTCAATCATTCGGTTACCGATAAAGCCGTCGCAAACACCGGAGACCACGGCTGTCTTCTTGATCGTCTTAGCTAGCTTCATCGTCGTCGCAAGAACGTCCTTGGCCGTTTGCTTGCCACGCACAACCTCGAGCAAGCGCATGACGTTTGCGGGACTAAAGAAATGAGTACCGATCACATCTTGCGGCCGCTTGGTAAATGCGGCAATCTTGTCAACATCCAGCGTGGATGTGTTTGTCGCAAGAATGGCGCCTTGCTTCATCACACTGTCGAGTTGAGTAAAGACTTTCTCCTTGACAGCCATATCTTCATAGACCGCTTCAATAACCATATCGCAGTGGGCGATATCTGCGTAGGACATGGTCGGCTGAATCAGTGCCATACGCTGTTCGACTTGCTCGGGCTTTAATTTACCCTTCTTCGCACTATTCTCGTAATTAGTACGAATAGTTTTCATGCCCTTGTCCAGCGCCTCTTGGGTCGTTTCAAGCATGACCACGGGAATCCCAACGTTGACAAAATTCATGGTGATGCCGCCGCCCATCGTGCCCGCGCCAATCACTGCAAGCTTGGCCACAGGTCTTGCCTGCACCTCATCGCCGATATCGGGAATCTTGGATGCTGCGCGCTCGGCAAAAAACAAATGCCTTAGTGCACGAGACTCATTCGAGGCCATTAATTCCATGAACAAATCGCGCTCGCGCTTGAGACCTTGTTCAAAGGGCAAACTCACCGAGGCGGCAACAGCCTCAAGGCAATTCATCGGCGCAGGATAGCCCTTGCTCATAGCCTTGACCGTGTTGCGGGCAAACTGCAAATAACCCTCAGCCTGCGGATCTTTCATGGGGATATCGCGTACCAAAGGCTTCTTGCTGCCGTTTGCAACAATCTTTTCAGCAAATGCAACCGCCGGAGCAACCGGTTCACCATCAACAATTTCATCGAAGAGCTTGGTGCCAGCAAAGCGCTCGCTCATCACCGTCGCGCCTGAGACGATCATGTTAAGTGCCTGCTGAAGACCAATCACGCGAGGAAGCCTTTGGGTGCCTCCTGCACCCGGCAGTAAGCCGAGCTTGACTTCGGGCAGGGCAACCTGGGTGCCTTTCGCGCAGACCCGATAATGGCAGCCGAGGGCCAATTCAAGGCCACCACCCATGACCACCGAATGAATTGCGGCCACGACTGGCTTTGCAGACTGTTCTACATAACGTATCACAGCGTGCAAGCTCGGCTCCATGCCCGCTTTGGCTGTACCGAACTCACGGATGTCGGCACCGCCCGAGAAGGCTTTGCCAAGTCCTGTCAGCACGATCGCCTTGACAGCATCGTCTGCGTTCGCTTTATTTAACCCATTAACAATCCCCAATCGATTGTCATAACCCAGGCCATTTACCGGCGGGTTATCCATTGAGATGATCGCAATGTTCCCTCGAACTTCATAGCGTGCTCCAGCCATTTTTTCTCCCTGGTCAATAAGTTGCCTCAGCGGCAGTGTGAATCCTTTAAGTTGCCCGAGTGTAATCCAGCCCTGTTCATCCAAACCTAAAGCGCTCAGGTCGACCCGGGCAGCTCGTAGTTGGAAAATTGCTCACGCAGCTTTGTCTTGAGTATTTTCCCGGTTGCCCCCAGCGGAATACTTTCAACAAATTGCACATCGTCTGGAATCCACCATTTCGCGACCTTGCCCTGATAAAAGCGAATCATGTCTTCGCGCGTTAGATCGGCACCGGGGCGCTTGACGACTACCAATAAGGGGCGCTCGTCCCATTTCGGATGAGCCACGCCAATTACCGCAGCTTGAACAACCGCTGGGTGGGCGACAGCGAGGTTTTCCAAGTCAATGGAACTGATCCACTCCCCACCTGACTTGATGACATCCTTGCTTCGATCGGTAATTTGCATATAGCCATCTTCATCAATCGTGGCAACGTCGCCGGTTGGAAACCATCGCCG
>VGHV01000095.1 GCA_016868095.1 Betaproteobacteria bacterium | reverse complement strand
TTTCAAATCTTGGTGGTTGTACCGATGAAAAGCGCAAAGTCAAAGATGCATACATGGGCGAGGAGATCGGTCCTGCTACTGTCATCCTCGATCCAAAAGCGAGCCTATACACACCGAGTTGGTTGTGGCTATCGACCGGCCTGCGAGCGCTCGATCACGCTATTGAAGGATTGTGTTCCATCAGCCCTTCGCCACTGATTCATGCCCTAGGACTTGAAGCGGTACGACTACTGACAAAAGGGCTTCGTCAGAGCCATCGCGATCCCGAGGACTTGGAGGCACGCCTTGATTGTCTTCAAGGTGCCTGGCTTGCCGGTATAGCGATCATGAGGGTCCCCTTTGGTGCAAGCCATGGTATCGGTCACAGCCTTGGCGCTGTAACAGGGATGAGTCATGGTTATACATCGTGCATTATGTTGCCGCATGTCATGCGGTTTAATGTTGAGAAAACCAAATCGATGCAAAGCCTAATTGCTAAGGCGATGGGGTCGAATCTTGATGCAGCAGATGCAGTTGCAAAACTTGTAGCAGATTTGGGTCTGCCTGGGCGCTTGAGTGATTTGAAAGTTAATGCTGAGCAGCTCGATGCGGTCGCAGCTGGCGCCATGGAAAACTTATGGGTCAAGACTAATCCCGAGCCCATCCGTGATGTCGAGCAAATCCGCCAGCTATTGACCAAGGCTTGGTAATCATGATTAAGTCGTTCAGTCATGTACTGTTCGGTGTCATGACGATGCTTTACGGATCTTTTTTGATGATGAGCGCAATGCGTAACGACACTAGAAGCGATTAGTGATGATTTTCAGAGGAATGTCATGATCATTGGAGCGTTTACCGAGTCATGAATCCTGTTTACGATGTTGCCATTGTGGGTGGCGGCATTGTCGCCGCAAGTATTGCTTATCAGCTTGCACCCCATGTTAGTGTTTGTTTACTCGAGGCCGAGGATCAGCCTGGCTATCACAGCACTGGGCGTTCGGCTGCGCTTTACATGGACAGCTATGGTCCACTGGTTGTTCGCCAACTCACCCGAGCGAGTCTAAAGTTTTTAGAGCAATCTCCCAAAGGCTTTTGTCAATATCCATTAATTAGTCCGCGCGGTGCGATGATGATTGCCTCGCCCGGTCAAGTGGATACGCTCGATGCCCATGAGTCGATGGTGCGAAGCACAGGAGCACCCATAAGACGATTAAAGCCTGAAGAGGCTCGCGCCCTGGTTCCGGTCTTGCGGCCCGAGGCAGTGGCCTCGGCAAGTATTGAGTCACGAGCATTCGATATGGATGTCCACGCGCTTCACCAAGGTTTTTTGCGGGGTGCGGCCAAAAGCGCAGTAAGCATTCGACTTCGGCATAAGGTCAACCGGCTTTCGTACTCTCCTGGATCAAGGTTGGCAAATCGTTGGGAGATTGCGTTTGAGGACACGGCTTTAGCGCCCGTTCATGCAAGCGTACTTGTTAATGCCGCAGGCGCTTGGGGTGATCAACTGGCTGCGATTGCAGGCATTGATGCATTAGGTTTGGTTCCCAAGCGGCGAAGCGTTTTGTGCTTTGCTCAACCTGCGATTGCAGGCGTTGCCGATTGGCCAATGGTGATTGGTGTTGAAGAAGATTTTTATTTCAAACCTGATGCAGGACAAATGCTTGGTTCACCAGCCAACGCCGACCCTGTACAAGCTCACGATGTGGTTCCAGAGGAGCTTGATATCGCTACAGCAATTCACAGGATTCAGCAGGTGGCTGAATTGGACATAAGGCGTCCGATTCGAACCTGGGCGGGTTTGCGAAGTTTCGTTGCCGACGGATCATTTGTCGGTGGATTTGATGATAAGTATCCAGGATTCTTTTGGGCGATCGGGCAGGGTGGCTATGGTATTCAGAGCGCCCCCGCTGTTGGATCGCTCTATGCTGCAATGATTCTTGGTCGTGATATACCGTCATTTATTCAAGACGAAGGGGTCGAGCTTTCAAGCTTATCGCCACAGCGCCTTCGTGAGGCTTCGTAATGTTCGCATCACTTCGCAAAGTTTCATCATCCTTTATGATGTTCAGACTGTTATGACTAATATGCCTACTCAAACGCCATCAGTCGAATCGATCAAGCAATCGGTTGAGGATTTGCAGCAATTATTAAAAATTAAAACAACCATGATCGGGATGAAGCTTTTCGAATCCGAGGAAGCAATGGCTTCGATCCCAAAAATAAGGCGACCGAAAAAGCAACACACCGCCGACCAAATTGTGGGTATGGCAGCCCGCCTTGGTTGGACACTTGGTATTACAGCCAAGGATCTGGTCGGCGATCAATGCCGCGGCGTACTTGGGCTTGCTGTGGAAGACCCTAATTGGCTAGATGGCAAGCGCTATGTCGGCATTTGGCATGCAAGCCAAGAAGACGCTGCGGCGCGCCAGGCTGCGCTCGATCGGGTGCCACAAGGCCGCTATCATGCGATGGCCGTGTCGCCTCTTTCCAGTGGCCGGCTTGACCCGCCCGATATTTGCTTGATTTACGCGACGCCAGGGCAAATGATTTTGCTCATAAACGCCCTCCAATACGAGGGATATCGAAAATTCGACTGGCAGGTGGTCGGTGAAACCGCTTGCGCAGATTCCTGGGGTCGAGCGCTCGCCCGGGGTGAGCCTAGTCTATCCATTCCTTGCTTTGCTGAGCGACGCTACGGCGGCGTTCAAGATGACGAGCTACTGATGGCGCTACCGCCGCAGTACCTTGCCAAAGTGGTGAAAGGTCTGCGTTCACTTGCTGCTAATGGGCTTCGCTATCCGATTGCACCCTATGGTGTTCAAATGGATGTGCGCGAAGGGATGTCTGCGAGTTATTAGGCAAGCGGTCCAACGCGTTGGGCTAAGGGTCGGTGAAGCCTCTTAACGCTATGGGTTTTAGTCGACGTCAAGCACGCTTTCTCGGCTGGTCCGGCGAACATCGATTTCGAAATGCATGCCTTTTACAGGTGGCCAACCTGGAAACCAATGAAGGCCACCATGGGCGAGGCCGTATTCTTCGAACGTGCTCCATAGGCTGCTAATGTCTTTGGGGCTGTAAATTTGTAACGAACTCACCGAGTCCCAGCGCGCCCCGATCGCCTTCACGCGCTCCATCATCACATCAAGCGTGTATCGGGCCTTGTCAATCATCGCACCTTCATCCATGCGATCCCCGCCCACGATCTGTGTCGAGCCGTCAGCGAGCAATTTGTTTTCGGGTTTACCGGAGATGACGAAGTCGGGGCCCAAGCCTGCTTGGTCTTGCGGGCTTAGGGCTTCGGTATAGCTGAACGCATAAAGTAGTGAGGTCGCGGGCTTTGAAAGTAGGGGCGCCATGTTGCTTCGGGCAACCGGGTTCTTGGTGTCCATTTGACAGCCCAAGGCATGGAGATGTTTCACGTAGACATCGTTAAATGCGTTGAAGTCCTCCCGGGTCCGTGGCGCCGGTGAGCGCAACTCGCAGGCTGCGAGCGAACTTGTCGGTCGACCAACAGCTTGCAAGTGGGCACCGAGTCTTTCGAAGCCCTCGGCCATGGCAACAGGCTGCGCAAAACGTACCCTATGCAGTCGAAAGCCCGGGTTTGCAACCACCGCTTCGGAAAATGCGCCACCAGCCAGGAATTTGTAATCGCCCGCGGCAAATTCGATTAAGGCCATTTCTCTCAACTCCTAACGATTCGAAAATTCGATGCTTGATGTCAGGCGATCAATCACAAGGCATCAAAACACAGACTTAAATTGCCCATTGCGACAAAAAAGTATCGAGCGGGAGGCCACAAAAAACCGCAGCTCCAAACCAGTTGTTGTGGTTGAAAGCCTTGAAACACCCTTCTCGAGTGCGATGCTTGATGAGTCCATAGTGGTAGATTGCAATCAACCCCGCTGCGATCAGTCCCATCCACCATCCTAAACCCAAAGAAGCCATCCTGCCCGCAAGCGCCAACAAGGCGAGGGTGATGCCGTAAGACAGCATGACCATTTCGACATCGAAGCGTCCAAAAGTGATCGCTGATGTCTTTATGCCCAAGTGAATATCGTCATCGCGGTCGACCATGGCGTACTCGGTATCGTAAGCGATTGCCCAAAAGATATTGGCGAGCAGCAGAACCCAACATAGAGTTGGCGCTGTATTGGTTGTGGCAGCGAAGGCCATCGGTATGCCAAAGCCGAAAGCAATGCCCAAATAGGCCTGTGGGATGGACAAGAAGCGTTTGGTAAAGGGATAGCTTGCTGCGAGAAAAGCTGCAATGGCAGCCATCAGCCAGGTTAACTTGTTATAAGAAATGATTAAAGAAAGCGCAATCAGCGAGAGAAAAGCGAACACGGCAAGCGCCTCCCAGGGTTTTATCCTGCCGGCAGTAAGTGGCCGATCAGCTGTTCGCTTCACATGTCGATCGAAGTCACGGTCAGCATAATCGTTGATCGCGCAACCCGCCGAGCGCATCAGCAGCGTTCCTAGTGAGAAAATCAAAAGATCGCTGATTCGGGGTTGACCGTCTGATGCAATCCATAGTGCCCACAAGGTCGGCCATAGCAGTAACAAGGTGCCGATCGGTCGGTGCATTCTTGTGAGCAGCCAGTATTCGCGCAGTCGTGAAGCCATGATGGTGGCAGCCTTTCACTCACCAAGCCTGGTCAGCGATGTTGTCATTTAAGCGGCGACTTGAGCGCGGTGCGACCGTTCGATTCGCGCAGCCCGCCCTCAATCACACTAATCGGGGGGGCCACACTTTCTTCGGCGTCTTGAGTTTTGAGGTTGCTATCAAGTTTGCTCTTAGATGGCTGCGTTGGCGCCGGATTGATGGTTGGCGCTCGTTTAACAACCAACCCAGCATCGCTATATTGCTGCAGACGTTTGGGGCCAACGCCTGGGACGCGCTCTGAAAAATCGCGTAAATCTTTAAAGGGCTTTTTTTGTCTTGCCTGAATAATTTTTTGTGCTGTTGCCGGCCCGATACCGGCAATGCTTTGCAATTGGTCTTCACTTGCGGTGTTTGCATCGATAAGCGTGTTTGCAAGGCTCGGACCCAAGTAAAGTCCAAATAGCAAAAAGATGAGGCCACATAGCGTGACGTCCAGCCGATACTTTTTGCGATTAAACATGGCGATATACCTTCGGTAAAGACTTAACACTCACCATTGCTCGGCGAGTGAGTGATTAGATTTGAGAACGATGCCGAGATTGTGCGGATGGATCAAGTGTCGCGCTGATGTAGGCTTCAATACCTTCAGCTACGGGCATGAATCGGTGATTACAGCCTGCCTCGCGAAGCCGGGTGATATCGGCTTGTGTGAAGCTTTGGTATTTACCCTTGAGATCCTCTGGGAAGTCGAGGTACTGAATAAGGCCTTGCTGCTGCATGCTTTCGAGCGCTAGGGCTTTATGGCCTTCCCGAACGAGATGAGCATTGATGACTGATTGTGCAAGTTGGTTAAACGATTCTGCATTGCCAGTGCCCACATTAAAAATGCCACTGACCTGAGGATGTTCATACATCCAACAATTAATTTGCGCTACATCTTGTACCGCAATGAAATCGCGCTGCTGCTCGCCGGCATCCCAAGCATCGTGTGCGCCGAAAAGTCTTACCTGGCGTTGAGACTGCCATTGCTGCATATGATGAAAAGACACCGAGGCCATCCTCCCTTTGTGCGCCTCACCAGGTCCGTAGACGTTGAAGTAGCGAAGGCCAACAATCGGGGCGGTCGCAGCGCCAAGTCGCCGTCTTACCACCTGGTCAAAGAGCAATTTAGAGTAACCGTAGACGTTTAGTGGTGCCTCATAAAGCGGATCTTCCTTAAAGGTGCTCGAGTTACCGTAGGTTGCCGCTGACGATGCATAGATAAGCGGGATGCGCTGCTGCTGGCAAAAGTCTAAGAGATGAATCGAATAACTATAATTGTTATGCATCATGTATCGACCGTCAGACCCTGTGGTGTCCGAGCATGCGCCTTGATGAAAGACAGCATCAAGCTTTCCAAATTGTTGCAGCCGCCCAAGCAGCTCGGTTTTGTCCATATAGTCGGCAATATCGAGCGAAACGAGGTTGCGAAACTTATCGCCTTTGGTCAAATTGTCAACCGCCAAAATTGCCTTCTCCCCCCTTTGGTTGAGTGCCTTAACAACTTGGGACCCAATAAATCCAGCAGCTCCCGTGACAATAATCATGTGAATAGCTCCTCGCGACTACATACTGCAGTGCCAAGTTTGCCCACGACAATGCCAGCAGCCTTATTGGCTAAAGGGACAGCCTCTCGAAGCGTTTGTCCGCTTGATAAAACCATGGCCAGGACGGCAATCACCGTGTCTCCAGCTCCTGACACATCGAAAACCTCTCGGGTAAGTGCGGGCACGTCGATGCGCCCCTTTCGATCAAACAAAGTCATACCTTCTTCCGAGCGCGTTAAAAGTATCGCTTCAAGTTCTAGATGAGAGATCAAATTGCTAACTCTTTGTTGTAAATCCTCTTCATCTTTCCAGCGCCCTATGACGGCTCGGAGCTCAGAGCGGTTGGGCGTTATCACGCTTGCGCCTCGATACGCGCTCCAGTCATCCCCTTTAGGGTCGACGAGTACTGACAGCGAACCCGAATGCACTAGAGAGCGCTGCTGTCTAGCAATAGCAATTAAACCTTGAACTTCACCGAGCATGCCCTTGCCATAGTCAGAAAGCACAATCGCCCCGCAGGCAGCGATATGACTTGCAACGAGCTTATTACGTTGCTCAATGAGATGTACCTGTGGCCTCGCTTCAAAATCAGCACGGAGTAATTGCTGTTGCCTGCCGATCATTCTAAGTTTAACAATAGTTGGCTGATCCGGGTCACATAAGAGTAAATCCTCGATCCCCGCCTCAATACTGAGTCTTTTGATTGACGCTGCCGCATCATCTGCCCCTAGCGCACCAATAAGCGAACAGTTGCCCGCTAAAGCGGTAATGTTTCGGGCAACATTCGCAGCGCCTCCTAGTCGCTCCTCGATGCGTTCTACTTTTAAGACTGGTACCGGCGCCTCTGGCGAAATGCGTTCAACCTCGCCGAACCAGTAACGATCAAGCATGACGTCACCGACCACAAGCACGCGATGCGGTGACCATGAGTCTGCACTAAAAGAAGTTTGCGCCATTAATGATCTGCTTTCTTCCCGGATGTCTACGATTAAGTCAATGCGCGCTCGTCGGCACGTTGTGGCGCATAACGATCCCATTGATTGCAACCAGGGCACTGCCAATAGTGGCGATTGGCCTGAAAGCCACAGTGTCTGCAAACATAGCGCGCCGAGCGGCTGGCAAGTGGCTCAAGCATGAGCCTTAAGGCCTTAAGCATCGCATCATCATCGAGGGGTATGCTTTCTCGGCTCTTCATATGGGCTAGCAAGGAAAGCGTGCCTTTGTGATGGGCTTGGTGTTGTGTGAGAAAGCGCAAGCAGGCTTGCTCGCCTTGCTGAGCTTGCAGGTATGCGAGCAATGGCGCGAGCAAATCGTAAGACGGCTCTCTGACATAGGCTCTCTCAAGTGCTGCAAAACGATGTAGTGTAGATAACGATAAACCTTTGCCATGGTCCTGACATGCGTCGTCCATACGCAGCCATCGATCGGCAAGCCTCGCTGCATGCTCAGGCCAGCGCTCGAGCACCACTATGGCCATGTCATCGGCCTTTTCTTGATCACAGACACCGATGTGTAAGAGGCATTCGTCGATCCAGGCTCTGGGATGATCAGGATCCTGTGCTTTCGCTTCTTGGAGTGCTTTGGATGCATCGCTGTGATGGCCTTGCTGGAGGGCAAGCTGGGCGATTTCCGCAAGCAAATGGACAAGTAAATGAGGGCCTGGCATGTCTTGCTGCGTTGGCGTAGCTTTGGCGAGCATGGCTTTTGCAATCGAAAGTGCCAGGGGCCAATCACGAACGCGTTGGGCCAAGTCAAGGCGAAGTTTTTGCGCCTCGTAAGCCAGTGGACTGTCATTTAAACTTTGCAATGATTGTTCGGCGCGGTCAAAAAGTCCTGCTTTGATGTAGTCAAGTGCGAGTTCGCGCAGCAGCTCAGCGCGTTTTTCTGGGCTTAAATCCTGTCGAGCGAGGAGGTTTTGGTGCACTCGGATGGCACGGTCTGTTTCACCTTTGCGGCGAAACAAATGCCCGAGGGCCAGATGCAACTCGAGGCTGTCTGGTTCT
>VGHV01000094.1 GCA_016868095.1 Betaproteobacteria bacterium | reverse complement strand
TGCCGGGGTGGTGGAATAGGTAGACGCGCTGGACTCAAAATCCAGTGCCCGTGAGGGCGTGCGGGTTCGATTCCCGCCCCCGGCACCAAACGTCAAATCGTGGCTAGCAGCCACCAAGGCAAGCGAATGACTACCCTTGTTTTTATCCACGGCTTCACCTGCGACGGCAGTGACTGGGCCGCGCAACTGAGTTTTTTCGGGCGCCAATGTCCGGTGCTCGCTCTTGATTTGCCGGGTCATGGCAATACCCCAGCCGATGAGCGCTGGTCGCTCGAAGCGCTTGCCGAGTCGATGTGGCAGCAACTCGATGCGCTTGGTCTTGAACGGGTTGCCTTGGTTGGACACTCAATGGGCTGTAGGGTCATTCTTGAGGCTGCGAGTCATCGACCCTCGGCGGTCGCTGCCTTAATGCTGGTCGACGGCTCAAGAAATGCGCCGCCTGGCCCGCGACAAGAGGCCCAGGCAAAGGCGCTTGAGACGATGCGAATGGACGGGTTCAAGCAATTCTTGCGTGAATTTTTCGAGGCGATGTTTACCGATCGGATTTCAGCCAGTCAGCGTCGGGCCATTCTTGAGCGATCGACACGGATGCGTGCAGAAGACGCGCGGGCTTTACGCGCCAACATGATGGGCTGGGACGCCGCCGTGTTTGAAAGTGCACTCAAACAGGTTCAGCGCTTTGCGATTCCCTTATCGGTCATCCAAACCACCCGTACCGATGCCAACGGTCGCCATGCCCTCAAGCTAGGCGAAACAATGCCTTATTTAGATACGATTGCTGAGCAAGTACCCGGAGCAGATATTTGTGTGATGCCTGGTGAGGGGCACTTTCCCCAACTCGAATCGCCAGAGGCATTCAATCAATTATTACAAGGATTTGTCAGCCGACATTGCCTCACGAAGTTGTCAAAATAAATTGACAATATTGGGGCTTTAGGGCTATGCAACCCGCGTGAAAGGTCCATAATGAACGCTGCGGTGGGTTACATAAGCCGCTGACCAAGCCTCGGGTCCTTCGAGGCGACTTTGTAGGGCACGTACTTTGACGCCGCTTTCCACACTGGTCTATCGCAGCAAGGCCACGATTCCTTTGACGGAACTCGAGCTTTTGTATTTGCTCGGCCAAGCCAGAGGTCGTAACCAGGCTGAGATGATCACCGGCTTGTTGGTTTATGACCGTGGCTTGTTTTACCAATGGATCGAGGGTCCAGACCCAAGCATGGGAAAGCTTTGGCAGGCCATTCGCCACGATCCGCGGCATGGAGATATCGAGATCCTGAGCGAGCAACAAATCCCGATTCGCCTGTTTCGTGACTGGCATATGCAACTCGCTTTCCGCGAAGGTTATTGGGGAAGTGCCATTGACGGGCTGGTTCAAGCGCCCAACGATGTATTGGACCAGTTACACGAGCAACCTCAGCGTGCGCCGGCGATCCTGGCTGAGTTCACAGCCTTGGGTGGTGGCCCCTTCGCGCGCACTTTGCGCTGACGCTTTATCGCACTTTTCGCTGACGGGCTCGCCCTCTCGTGAAACACGCGCGCGCCTTGCGCAAGGCAGATAGCGTCTTAGCTAAAAAGGTTCGGTTTAAAGCCAACCCTGCCATCCCGCCAAAGCACCGTAGCCACCAGCGCAAAGGACAATGACGAGGGGGCTGAGCCTTTTGCGCCACGATAGGAAAAAGGCAAGCGGAATCACAAGCAGTAAGGGCCAGTGTGCCGCCTCCGTTGATCCAACGACCCATCCGGCTGATCCCATCAAACCAACGGTTAATGGCGCAAGCCCTGCCCGCAAGGTCTCGATGAAGGCTGATTGGGCATGGCGCATCCCAATGCGGTTTGCCCATAGCGCCATTGTGGCCGAAGGAGCGACAGCCCCGAGCAGGGTGATTGCAGCGCCGAGTGGCCCCGCAATTTGCCAGCCGATGACGGCAACCAATTGCACGTTTGGCCCAGGAGCTGCCTGGCCGATGGCGATCGAAGCGGCAAGTTGGCTTTGGTTGATAAGACCTTGTTCAACCACCAAGTAGCGCTGCATCTCTGGAACCACTGAAATAAAGCCCCCGACGGACATCACCGAAAGCCCTGCGAAATGGGCAAGTAAATCGAGCAGTAAACCCCAGTCGGTCTGGTTTAGGGCTTCAAGCGAAAACTGCAGGGTCGCACTCATGGCTTAGTCTTTGCGCTTCGATTGACGACGCCAGGCAAGGCCCAGTGAAATCGTTCCAACGAGGCCGAGTGCATAAAGCATAGGGAGGCGAAGCAAGAGCAGGGCAGCGAGCATCAGGCATGCAATCAGCCCATCAGTTTTGGGGTGCTTGAGGGCTTTTGATAGCCGCAAGGTCATGGCCAGAATTAATCCTGCAGCGGCCATGGCCATAGCCCGCAGCGCACCTGCTACGATTGCTGAGTCGGCCCATGTGCTATACAAATAGGCAAGCAGCAGTACAGGCAATAAGGGCGGCAGTAACAAGCCAGCAAGCGCGGCCAAGGCACCACGGGTGCCATGAAATCGGTCGCCGAGCATGATGGCCATGTTGCAAATATTGGGTCCAGGCAGGACCTGGGCCAGCGCTAATGTTTCGAGGAAATCCTGGGCGCTAACCCAGCCCTCCTTACGCACTAATCGGTCTTCTGCAATCGGCAAAACACCGCCGAATCCGGCAAGTGCCAATTGTGAAAACACCCAAAAAAGCTGAGCAGGTGAACCCGGCCCCGCGCTAGCTTTAGTCGGCAAGGCTGAAGAAGGCACGTCTGCCTCGCATGCTAACCATTTGCTCGATCAAGAGCTCGAAATCGTCGGATCGGTCAACCGGGTTCCAGTGATCGGTATTCACAATAATGAGTGGCGAACCATCATAGTGATGGAAAAAGCGCGTGTATCGATCGGACAGTGCGCTCAGGTAATCAGCGCTTATTCCCTTTTCCATGCTGATGCCGCGTCGGCTGACTCGGTCAAGCAAATGTTGCGCGTTTGCCTGGAGGTAGATCACCAGATCAGGCCTTGGAATGCTCAAGCTTTGCGCTGCAACGATGCGCTCATAGAGCGCGAGTTCATCATCGTCAAGGGTCAGTTGAGCGAACAAATGATCTTTCTCGATTAAGAAATCACCCACCACGAAGTCGTGGCCTGTTGACTTGCGCTGGTCATGGTTGAGTTGGTCGATGCGTTGAAACAAAAAGTGCAGTTGGGTAGCTAAGGCCCAACGCTCGCCGTCCCGGTAAAAACGACTCAAGAAGGGATTGTCCTGGGGGGCCTCAAGCTGAAGACGAGCCCCAAAGCGCGAGGCAAGCGCACTGGCCAGCGAGGTTTTACCAACGCCAATCGGGCCTTCAACCACGATATGGCGAAAACGCTCAAAAGGGTTTGCTGCATTTCGATCGCCTGCTTTAGCCGCGGGGGAGTCACGACGCTGGGCTCGGGGTCGAAGACTGGCTGGTTTTTGCATGAGCTGATAGGGGTATTAAACCGTCAAGCGTAGGCAAGTTTGGTCGTTGCTCGCACCTAGCCACTCGGAGGCAGGGCCAAGCCCCGGGATGCTGAGCCCAGGGTCGAGCTCAAGCAGGGGCTGCAACACGAAGGCACGCTCATGCATTCTCGGATGAGGGACTTGTAATCGATCTTGCTCGATTCGCTGGTCATCAGCAAGCAGCAGGTCCAAGTCGAGGGTTCGCGCTGCGTTGCGTGTGGATCGTTGTCGGCCGAATGCGAGCTCGATGCCTTGCAACACGTCAAGCAGGGCCAAGGGTGCGAGTCTGCAATCAAAACGAATCACGGCATTGATGTAATCAGGCCCTGGACCGTCTATGGCTTCGCTTTCCCAAAATGAGGACTCCCGCAAGCTGCCTTCAATCATCCAGGGCTTTAATTGCTGCACCGCCGCCTTTAAGCTTCCTATGCGGTCGCCGAGATTGGCACCGAGCCCCACGAAGTAACGGTGCGGCTCAGGCTCGACTGCGATGGGCGTCATCGACACGAGATCAAGCTTCAGAACACGCGCGCGTGCAGCGCACTCAGCTTCAGGCAGCGGCACTTTGAGTCCGCCTTCTTCGCCGGGTGCTTCGTCGCGGACCCTTCCCAGCGGCCTCTGGGGCCCGTTGGAGCAAATCCTCTCGATCCAAATCGTCGGCTTGAACGAAACTATCCCACCAACTTGCGAGCGCTTCGCAGGGCTCACCTGCCTGCGCTCTCAACAAAAGAAAATCGAAGCCAGCACGAAAGCGCAAATGTTCCATGAGTCTCCAAGGTGCTCGACCCGTGCAACGCTCAAAACGAATCTGCATGGCCCAGATCTCGCGCATATCAGCGGCAAATCGCTTCTGAATCGCGAGGCGATCGGATTGCTGCTCCAGAACTTCGTCAGCTGCTGCCATCAGTGCTGGGGTGGTGTGCTCCCCTTGGGCTAAGCGCTTTTGCCAAGCGGCGAGAACTTGTGGCCAAAGCAGGGCAGCGAGCAAAAAACCGGGTGAAATCGATTTGTCGGCGGCGATACGTGCGTCGGTATTGCTGAGCGCCTGTTGAATGAAACGCTCACCCGCATCACTTGCGAAAATGCCATCGAGCAATGGGAGCAGGCCGTGGTGTAAACCTTCGCTGCGAAGGGTCTGAATGCAGGCAAGTGCGTGGCCACTGGTAAGCAACTTGAGTAATTCGTCAAATAATCGTGCAGCCGGCACATGGGTGAGCAAATCGGCCATGGCCGCTATGGGCGCGCGCGTTTGCGGCTCGATGCTAAA
Organism: Betaproteobacteria bacterium; assembly: GCA_016868095.1. Lineage (GTDB taxonomy): Bacteria > Pseudomonadota > Gammaproteobacteria > Burkholderiales > Burkholderiaceae_E > UBA3064. The sequence goes on along the minus strand of VGHV01000094.1, from coordinate 3,442 downwards.
GCCGAGTTTGGCAGCAAAGCGTGCCACTCGAAGCATTCTCACTGGATCTTCGCGATATCGGCTTGCCGGATCACCAATCATGCGCAGTGTGCGGGCCTGAAGATCCCGATAGCCATGGTGATAATCGAGTAATTGATCGCGGATCGGATCGAGATACAGTGCGTTGACGGTGAAATCGCGGCGGGCTGCGTCTTCTTCCTGGCTGCCCCAGACATTGTCTTTGAGCACGCGTCCGTGGGCGTCGGTTTCGGCTTCGGTTTGAATCGCACGAAAGGTCGACACCTCAATCAATTCCCGACCAAAGTGCACATGAACAATTTGAAATCGGCGTCCGATGGTTCTTGCCCGTCTGAATAATTTCACCACTTCTTCAGGGGTTGCATTGGTTGCGACGTCGAAGTCTTTGGGACGTCGACCAAGCAACAAATCGCGCACGCCACCACCGACGACGAAAGCGTTAAAACCGGCTTGCTGCAAGGTCTCGCAGGTTCGCAAGGCAGCATGAGAAATCAAGGCCAGGTCAAGGCCGAGTTCGCTGGCTCGCATGACTTCAGCATGGCGCTTCACCCAGGTTTGTGGGTGGTCTTCAACGCTACTTTTACGTCGAAAAATTCTGCCAAGCAGTTTGCGAATCATTTAGGCCCCGGCCTCGTCAGGGTTGAATAGCTCAAGGCAGGGCCAGCCTTTAGCTTGGGCATGGGCGCGAAGTCGGCTATCGGCATTGGTGGCAACTGGAAAACCAACCCGTTCAAGCAGGGCAATATCGTTGGCCGAGTCCGAATAAAAGCTTGCTTGACCAAGCAGGCTTTGTGCTTGATAGCCTTTTGCTTCAATCCACTGAACCAGGCGCGTGACCTTGCCCTCACGGAAAGAGGCAATGCCTTGCGGCCTTCCTGTGTAGCGGCCGTCGATGCGCTCAACACCGCAGGCGATCAAATGTTCAATGCCAAAACGGGCAGCTATAGGGGCCGTTACGAATTCATTGGTTGCGGTAATCATCAGGCAAACATCGCCACGCGCCTGATGCTTGCGCACCAAATCGAGGGCTTGCGGCTTGATGAGCGGCTCGATGACCTCGCGCATGAATGCCTGCTGAAGTTCAAGCAAGTGCTCCGCTTCGATGCGTGCGAGCGGGGCAAGCGCAAAGCGCAAATAAAGCTCAATATCAAGCGTGCCATCGCAATACTGTTGATAAAAGCGATCGTTTGCCGCGGCATATGCCTGGCCATCGACCTCGCCCCGATTGACTAAAAATTGCCCCCAGGCATGATCGCTGTCGGCAGGAATCAGGGTGTGATCAAGATCAAAGAGCGCAAGTTGCATGGGCATCGATGTTAACCCAGGGGGTCTTGCTCAGGGCGAGTGCTGCCTCGTTCTTGCAGCCATTGGCGCAACAGCGCCAAACTAAGTGATCGTTTGCTTTGCAGCGCAAAACGGTCAAATTCAAGCAGCAAGCCTGTGAGGTGGGCCAAATTGCGACTTTCATGGCGTAAAAGCCATGGCAAGACATCGGCGGCAAGCGGTAAGCCCCGCTCCTGGGACCAGGCGCAAAGCGCTGTGAGTTTGTCCTCATCGGCCAGTGTTTTGAGCTCATACACAAGGCCCCAGCTCAATCGCGACCTTAAATCGGCCAAGAGTGGAAGCTGCGCTGGCGTTTGTCGGCTTGTACTTAACCAAAGGCCTTGTCTTGTCGCCTGAAGTTGATTGAAGGCCTGCAAATACTGCTCTTGTTCCTTCACACTGGCTTTGTCGATATTGTCATGAATCTCAAGTCGCTGGGATGTCGATGCGATTGATCTCACGCATTCGCAAAAAAAGGATTTGCCGGCTCCTTCAACGCCCCATAGATGAAGTGACCTAAAGCCCGATGCTTCCTTGCCAATTCGCCTTACATGGTCGAGCAACTCTGCATTGGGGCCAGCAACGAAATGGCTGAGATCGGGCACATAGCTAACCGCAAGGGCTAGTGCGTCTTGGTTGGGTTTGGACATGGCAGGGCATCGTACACTCGCATTCTACGTAACCTTAAGTGAGTGATATGGCTTCAAACCCAGACTTGCAGCCGCCTTTGAGCTACAAAGACGCGGGCGTTGACATCGATGCGGGCGATGCCCTGGTTGACCGTATCAAGCCGCTCGCCCGTAAGACCATGCGTGAGGGTGTGCTTGCAGGTATTGGTGGTTTTGGTGCACTTTTCGAAGTGCCGCGCCGCTATCGAGAACCTGTCCTCGTTTCGGGCACCGATGGTGTGGGCACCAAGCTCAGAATGGCATTTGCGCTTGACCGTCACCATACGGTGGGCATCGATTTGGTTGCCATGTCGGTCAACGATATTTTGGTCCAGGGTGCTGAACCACTCTTTTTTCTGGATTATTTCGCATGCGGCAAGCTTGAACTCGGTCAGGCCGAGCAGGTCATTGCAGGGGTGGCTAAAGGATGTGAACTCGCTGCCTGCGCTTTGATCGGGGGCGAAACCGCCGAAATGCCGGATAGCTACCCGGCAGGTGAATATGACCTCGCGGGCTTTGCGCTTGGCGTTGTCGAAAAGTCCGCCATTGTCGACGGGTCAAAGGTAAAGCCCGGTGATCGCCTGCTTGGACTGGCCTCAAGCGGCGTTCATTCCAATGGCTTTTCGCTGGTAAGACGGGTGTTAATGCGGCGTTTTGGAGCGATCAGCCCCGAGCATTTGAGCGAGAAGATCGACAACCGACGTCTTGATGACGTGTTGATGGAACCCACCAGAATTTATGTGGCCTCGCTTTTGGGCCCTATGCAATCGGGGCGTATTAAAGCCTTGGCACACATCACGGGTGGCGGCATTGTTGGTAATTTGCCTCGCGTGCTACCTGAGGGATGTGCGGCACAGCTTGAGCGTTCGAGTTGGGCGCTGCCGGGTATTTTTAGCTGGCTTGCCGAAGCGGGTGCTATGGAGCGTGCAGAGATGGATCGGGTGTTTAACAACGGGCTTGGGATGATTGCGGTGGTTGATCCTCAGCAGGCTGATCAAATCCAGGCCGAACTTAGGGCAGCTGGCGAAAGAGTCTTTGCAATCGGTGAAGTCGTCCGTCGGGTACCGGGTCGGCCTATCGTTGATATCAGCTAGCAACGCTGGCTAATTTGGCAGGACGAAGCGCCTGTTACCAACTCTTGGTCAAGCCGTTGCTGCGGATGCCAGGGCTTCTTCAAGCCTTTGTTGTGCTCGGCTTAGCTCGCTCGAATCATCGCAGGCAAAGACCTGGCGTTGTGGCATGGCGCGCAGCCAGGTGAGTTGGCGCTTGGCAAATTGTCGTGTTGCTGCAATGCCTTGCTCCTCAAGTGAGCTGCCCTGATCGGCCTGGCCGAGAAGCCATTGCAGGCATTGCCGATAGCCCACAGCCCGCATCGAAGGAAGGCTTGCATGCATGTTCTCTTGGGCCATCAACGCTGATACTTCGTCCAGAAG
>VGHV01000093.1 GCA_016868095.1 Betaproteobacteria bacterium | reverse complement strand
CACGCGACCGATCTACTCGAGCTGATGGTGCAAGGCCAGCCTATAAGCGCAGTGGCAAGGAGCCACTATCATCAGGTTAAACCCCTTGAGCTATGTCGGCTCTGGCGAGAGCGTTTTCTCCAACTCATGTCAGCACTTCGAGCCTTAGGCCCTAAAGACCGTTTGCCTTGGTATGGACCTTCGATGAGCGCTCTATCCTTTGCAACAGCCCGCATGATGGAGACTTGGGCGCATGGGCAGGATATTTACGATCGCCTTGGGCGGGTTCGCATTGCCTCTGAGGTGCTCAAACCGATCGCACATCTTGGTGTGAGCACTTTTGGGTGGACTTTTCGAAATCGCCAGCTTGATGTTCCTGACCAAGTACCTTTCGTCGATTTGCGCGGACCACAGCAAGCGCGTTGGCAGTGGGGTGAGCCGAGCTCAAGTCAGCGTATTCAAGGGGAGGCCTTGGATTTTTGTCTGGTGGTGACTCAACGCCGCAACTGGCAAGATACTGAGTTGACGGTCATTGGCCCAGCGGCTCAATCATGGATGGCTATTGCCCAGTGCTTTGCAGGCCCGCCAGCAGAACCACCTCGAAAGGGCGAGCGGCGATATCACCCGCGATGGCTCGCCAATGCCTGAGCAGACTTGGGCAGACTTTGAAAAGGCCCAAGTAGCGCTTCGCGCCATCGCCAAGAATTTAGGTGGCGCTTGCCCCTCCGACTTTCATGCAGCGAATTTGTTTTTGTTTCGACGTGCACATGATTATCGATTGGAAGGCAGCAACTGGCTACGTGGTAAAACCTATGACGGTCAGGCGCATGCCTTAGCCCTTAGCGATTTAGGCCATGTGAAAGCAGATGTCTTACTTCATGCGCTTGAGCAATTCGATTGTCTTTATCCGATTCCTGATCCTTGGCGAATCAATATCGAGCAAGCCTTTAAGGCTGCACATTTGCCTGCTTTGACCTGGTATGCCAGTCCCGACGATGCTGATTACCTTTACCCTAAAGAACAGTTTCTTCACTATCAAGGGCCCAAGTTGCGCAAACGCAAGGCGCAAATGATGCAACTGCTTGCTCGTGATGCAATCCATGTCTTACCGATCACATCGCAACATCGTTCGCTTGTTTTACAGACCTTAGCGCGTTGGATGAAGCAAAAGGCTAAAGAGGTTGGCCAAACGGACGATCTTCCCTTGATCGAAGCGCTTGAGGACTTAGACCGTTATGATTTCAAAGGTCTGCTTTACTGTATAAAGGATTATCCGCTCGGGTTTGTCATCACCCAAAGCCTAAACCCATGGGTCGAAGTGCTTCGTTTTGCCAAAGGCGATGACGAGTTCCCCGGCATTTATCCTTATATGTTTCATGACCTTGCCAGACGTTTGCCGCAAGATGTTCGCTGGCTGAATTTCGAACAAGATATGGGTTTGGCGAATTTTCGTCAGGCCAAACGAAGTTATAGTCCTTGCGCCATGCTTAACAAGTGGCGCCTAAGCTTGGCGGCCTGACGCGAGCTCAAGTGCACGATCCGCTTTAGATGAGTCCGAGTCCAAATAAACGATTGCTATGTTTTTTTCTGACTCATCAGATCAAGCAGGCTTCGCGCCACGACCTTGGTGGCCTTGAGCAAATCATCGAGCACGATATGCTCATCGGCGCGTTTGGCATTGGATTCGAGCACGCTTTGCGGCCCCGCGCCATAAATCACGCCAGGTATACCTTGGGCACCGTAAAGCCGCACATCGGTATATAAGGGTGTGCCCCGCGCCGGCGGCCTTGTTCCAAAAATGCTTTGTGCATGATCCTGGATGGTTTCAACCAGGATCTCATTGCCTTGTTGCGGTTTCCAGGCCTCGGCGAGCAATAATCGCGATACCTTGAGTTCGATACCAGGGCATTGAGACGCGGCCTGTGCAATCGTTTGGCGAATCGCTTGCTCCACCGCTTGCGGGTTTTCTTCCGGGATCATTCGGCGGTCAAGTTTGAAGCTGACCTTGCCTGGTACCACGTTGGTATTGGTACCGCCGTGGATGACACCGACATTCAAGTACGGGTGCTTGATACCAGGAACCTTTGAGCAAATTTGCTTGTAGTCCTCGTTTAATCGATACAAAGCTTGGAGTATGTGGACTGCGGCTTGCAAGGCGTCAATACCGGTGTGGGGTATTGCCGCATGAGCCATCTTGCCCACGACTTCGACTTCAAGTTGCAGGCAACCGTTATGAGCGGTAACCACTTCATAGCTAAAGCCAGCAGCAATCAAATAGTCAGGCTTAGTCAAGCCTCGGGACAAAAGCCATCCTGGTCCGAGCTCGCCGCCAAACTCCTCATCGTAGGTAAGGTGAAGTTCGATGGAGCCATGCAAGGCTGCGCCGCAGGCTTCGAGCGCACGAATTGCAAAAGCATAGCTTGCGAAATCGCTCTTATTCACCGCGGCAGCGCGCCCATAAAGCTTGCCATCATGGACTTCGCCGCCATAGGGCGGGTAAGTCCAACCCTCGCCTGGTGGAACAACATCGCCGTGTGCATTCAGCGCGATCACCAGGCCATCGCCGTAGTGACGTCTGAGGATCAGGTTCGTGATACTTGTCATACCTTGAGCCTTGACATCGGCATCATCAACCGGATGTAGCTCAACAACAAAGCCCATGGCCTTTAGCAGGGCAGCGCTTTGATGGGCGTGAGGCGCATTATCGCCCGGCGGTGTATCGGTGGGGACCTTGACCAAGGCTTGGAGAAAGGCAAGCTCTTCTTCAAAATGTTGATCGATCCAGTCGTCAATGATTTGATAGCGCTGCATGCGCTCTGGGTCCTTGCTTGCTAAGCTATAACGCTGTTCCATAAATTTTCTCTTGACTTGAATAGAAACGGATCGCATGCAATCGAGGTCGTACAGGGCTGAGCGTATCATCGCCCCCATGATTTCGCTTCCTCTCTGATCTCAAGTGCCATGACATTGCTTCGAGGCCTGGTGCCGGCTTGGGTAAGGCACTACCGATCTGCTTGGTTTGCAGGGGACTTAAGTGCTGGATTAGTGGTTGCGCTCATGCTTGTGCCGCAATCAATGGCTTATGCGATCGTCTCTGGCCTGCCTCCGGTGACTGGTTTATACGCCAGCTTACTGCCCTCGCTGGTGTATGCATGGTTTGGCAGCAGTTCGGTGCAATCAGTGGGCACCATGGCCATCACCTCCGTGATGATGGGAACAAGCCTTGCGAGTATGCGACCGGCATCGACCGAAGAGGCTATTGCGATTTCGGCCGCCGTAGCCTTGATGGCAGGTCTTGTGCTGACGCTTGCAAGCTTGTTGCGTTTGGGTTTCTTGTCAACGCTCATCAGTCGGCCCGTCTTAAGTGGGTTTACTAGCGGCTCAGCGGTGATGATTGCTTTAAGTCAGCTGCGCTACCTCCTGGGGCCAGAGCCCTCAGCATCGACTTTGCTCGGCATGCCTTTGCCTCAAATCAACCAACATTCGCTTGGCATTGGTATCGGATCCTTGCTTGTGCTTTGGCTTGCCAAGCGTTATGCGATGACATGTTTTAGAACTTTAGGCCTGAACCATCGCCTCGCTGACTTACTCACAAAGTTGATACCGTTCATGGTGATTGTGTCAGCCGCCATGATCGTGCTTTGGTTCGAGATTACCGATGTCAAACTAGTCGGCGAAGTACCTGCGGGTTTGCCAAGTTTGCGCTGGCCGGTCATTGACCAATGGGAGCGTTTACTGCCAACAGCCTTATCGATGGCGCTGATGGTTTTTCTTTTTGGTCAAAGCAGTTCCGTCGTATTGGGCCGAAAACGAGGCGAACGTATTGTGGCCGATCGCGAGCTTTTTGCTTTAGGTTCTTCAAATCTTGCTGCAGCAATCAGTGGTTCATTTCCTGTAACAGGAAGTATTTCCCGTTCGGCGGTCAACTTTCAAGCGGGCGCCAACAGCCAACTAGCCAGTGTATTGAGCGTCATCTTCTTGGCTGCAGCACTGGCTACTTCGACCGAATGGCTTAGCCTTCTTCCAATGCCGGCGCTTGCTGCGATGATTATTCTTGCAGTTTTAAGCATGATGGAATGGGGGGTGCTCATTGATTGCTGGCGAATCGATTGGCGCGATGCCCTGGCTTGGCTTTTGACCGCGCTTGGCGTGATCTTCCTTGGGTTCAACGAAGGCATTGTTGCCGGCTTGCTGTTGAGCATGCTGTTTGCGTTAGCAAGTTTTGGCTTGGCGGATTTGTGGTTAGTGTTTCGTGGACGTTCTCGTTTTGACTTAGAACAGGTCGCGGATAACGAGGCAATCCAGGGTTTACGAGTCTGCCTTAAAGGTCCTTTGTTGTTTGCCAACGCCGAAACCCTTGCTGAAGCTTTGCTGCGAAGGCTTCAGTCACTAGCGGTCAATCATCACCAAGAAAAGATCGACGTAATGCTTGATCTATCTGGATTAACTGATCTGGATACAACGGCTATTCAAGCGATGACTGAGTTTCATCAAAGCCTTCTTGCACAAGGTTTTGTAATGCGATATAAAATGCCAAACGATATATTATTAGCACGTCTCAAACAAGAAGGTCGACTGATTGCCTTAATCGAGGCTGGCTAGCTCGGCTGACCGAGCCGCCGCACGGGTTAGCGCGCGCAAGATAAGGCCACCGTAGTCCTCCGCTTCGAAGACCTCAAGCGCAGCTGCTGTGGTACCGCCTTTTGAGGTGACCTGTTCTCGTAATTGGGCGGGTGTGAGTGCAGATTGTGCAGCTAACTCACTAGCTCCTCGCAGTGTTTCAAGCACCAAGACGCGCGATGCTTCGCTACTGAGCCCCAAAGACTGGGCGGCGTCTTGCATGGCTTCGATCATGCGAAACACATAAGCTGGCCCGCTTCCCGAAACCGCGGTCACTGCATCCATGGCATCTTCATTCGACAGCCAAAGGCTCTTGCCCACGCAATCAATAATGCTTTGGGCTATGGCTTTGTCATGTTCAGGCAAATGCTCATCGGCATAAAGCGCGGTCACACCACGACCAATGAGGGCAGGCGTATTGGGCATGCAGCGAATATAACGATGCGAATGCCCAAGCCATTGGGCTAGTCGTGCAATGCGCACGCCAGCCGCAACGCTAATAACACCATGCGTGCGAGCGCCTGGCGCAAGACCGGCACCGTTATCAGGCCCTTGAAAGCAAGCGATAGACTGGCATAAATTTTTCATCTGCTGGGGCTTGACCGCAAGCACCCAGTAGTCGCTCTCGCAGGCAGTCTCATCAACGGTAGCGATGCATGCCGCACCATAGCGCTCAGCCCAGACCTGTCGAACGCGAGGATCCGGGTCGACGAGTCGCAGCGTTTGCGGCAGTCGATTAGCAGCTTGCATGCCGCCGGCGATAGCTGAGGCCATATTGCCACCGCCGAAAAAGCTGATTGATTCATTCATTCAAAGGTCCTAAGGTTTCATGAATGCCAGCCATCGTAATCCCAAGAGCCGGAGTATTAGAAAGTAAAGCCCAACGGCCGCAAGAATCACCCACAGCACATGAAAGGCGCGAAGCCAGGGCGAGGCAGCCATCGCTTGCCATTGCAGCCAGCTTTGCTGCGAGGCCCAATCTAGAAACAGCGCGAGGCTTAGATTGGCGATCAGCACTTGGCTTGCGAATAACAGCCAACCGGATTGCGGGGTAAATAATTTTCGACGGATCAATCCAAGCAATAAGAACAAGGCATTAACCAGCGCAGCCACTGAGATCGACAAGGCAAGTCCCGCATGCTCAAGCCAGGGGACGGTGATCACATTGAGTGCCTGAGTGAGCACTAAGACCGCAAGTGCGATCTTGACCGGGGTTCGAACATCTTGTTGCGCATAAAAACCTGGCGCAAGTACCTTGACCCCAATTAGGCCAAGCAAACCAAGTGCGTAGGCGGCAGCGGCCTGTGCGGTCATCACCACATCGCGTTCGGAAAAGCGACCGTAGTGATAAAGAATCGCGGTGAGTGGTTCTGCAAGTAACCATAAACCAATGGCTGACGGTATCGCCAAGAGCACGGTTAAGCGTAATCCCCAGTCAAGTTGTTTGCTATAAGTTGCATCATCGTTTGCAGCACGTGCCTTTGATAGGCCCGGCAGAAGTACGGTGCCAAGGGCAACGCCAAGCAAGGCGGTAGGGAACTCCATGAGGCGATCAGCAAATGAAACCCAGGACACACGACCGGGTCCCAGCGTTGAGGCGATATGGGTATTAAAAATCAGGCTCACCTGTGCAGCAGACACGGCAAGAACAGCCGGGGCCATACGTGCGAGCATGGTCCGAGTCGCGGCGGACTGCCAAGCTTCTCTCAGTGCTCGAATACGAACTGCAATCCTGGGCCTTCGACCAATGCTTGCCAGGGCCCACCATTGCAAAGCCAATTGAAGGAAGGCACCGATCACAACCCCCATCGTCAAGGCGAAGACGGGGGGATCGACCTGATCATGAAAGGCCAGTGCTGCGCAAATCATCGATAGGTTTAAAAGCACGGGTGTGAAGGCAGGAGCTGCAAAGCGGCTCTCAGCGTGCAACACACCGCTTGCAAAGGCGACGAGCGAAATCGGCAGGATGTAGGGGAACATCCAACGAGCCATGTCGGTCGCGGCGCCCAGGGCGGCCGCGTCACTGGCAAGACCGCCCGCCATAAGCCACACCAGGACAGGCGCAGCGATTGCCCCGATGGCAGATAAGCCCAAAAGAAACCAGAACATGAGACTTGCGGTCTGATTGATAAAACGCTGATAAGCAGCGTCATCGCCTTGTTGTCGTGCCTGCGCCAGCATCGGTACAAAAGCTTGCGAAAACGCGCCTTCCGCGAATAAGCGTCTCAGCAAATTGGGCAGGCGAAATGCAACGAAAAAAGCGTCTGTCATGGCATTGCTGCCAAACAACACCGCGGTGAGGTTTTCGCGCAATAAGCCAGTTACACGCGAAATCAGTGTGAGAGCACTTACGAGGGCTGCCGATCGGAACAATGACATGTATAATCTAAGATTTCGCTGAGGATTCGTAATCTCATGGCTAATATTGCTTCGGCACGCAAGCGTGCCCGTCAAGACGTCAAACGCAACGCGCACAACACCGCACTTCGCTCCCGTTACCGCACCGCAATCAAGGCAGTTCGTAAAGCGATCGAAGCCGGTGACAAGGTCAAGGCCCAAGCGCAATTGTCTGCTTCACAAGGCGTTATTGCCAAAATTGCGGACAAGAACATCCTCCACAAGAATACAGCAGCCCGCTACATCAGCCGTTTATCTGCTGCCGTGAAGGCGATGGCCTAAGCATCCGTAGGACATTGATAGGGCCAGCGACGCTATAATAATAAGACCAGCGACGCTGAAGTAAGACTGGCGACGCCGTTCAAGCTCGCTTATCCGGCCCGATGCCCGAAGATTGCAGTGCCCACCCTCAGCCAGCTTGCACCTTGAGCCACAGCCAACTCAAGGTCGGCTGACATTCCCATCGAGAGCTGATCCATTTGTTTTTCGGAGCTAAGCCTTAGGTTTGTCGCCTGCAAGCACGCTCGTAGCGCAGCAAAGGCCTCGCTTTGTTGAGCCGGATGATCGAGTCGTTCAGGGATAGCCATCAGACCACGCAGTTTGAGGCGACTCAGGCCTGAAATAGCCTCAGCAAGTCCGGCAACCTCCTCGGGTTGAACCCCGCTTTTGGTCGACTCGTCTGAGATATTGACTTGAATACAGACCTGTAAATCGGGCATGCCTACAGGGCGCTGATCATGGAGTCGCTGTGCGATCTTAAGTCGATCGATGCTGTGTACCCAATCGAAATGCTCGGCAACAAGCCTTGTTTTGTTCGATTGCAAGGGGCCAATAAAGTGCCAACAAAGCTTGAGATCAGGATCAAACGCGCGACATGCCAATAATTTATCGAGACCTTCTTGAACATAGTTTTCGCCAAAATCGCGTTGACCGCATCTGGCTAAAGCCAAAACCGATTCAGCAGGGAAAGTCTTGCTAACAGCAAGCAAGGTTGGAGCAGCAATCCCCTCAAATGCGGGCCTTGAGGCTTCAGCCGCAGCGATGCGCGCCAAGACTTTGGCGCGCGCCTCTTGAAGCTTTTCAGGATTTGGCGGGATCGTGCTCATTTGGCTTGACATTTATAACGCTGATTCGTTTGGCTTTTGCGCTGCTTTTGCGTAGAGCGGGAATACGAAAAGACGACAAGGAA
>VGHV01000092.1 GCA_016868095.1 Betaproteobacteria bacterium | reverse complement strand
TGTACCTATGGCCTCGGTGCTCATCTCAACTAAAGCACGCAACACGTCGTCGAGTTCATCATAGCCCGCCATCCGCCTTGATACGTCGAGCAAGAGTTCGGCTTCTTCTAGCCGCTGCTCAAGCAAGGTCAGCTTCGAATCGAACCTAGCCCGCACGGTGCGCGGTACTTTGCTTGGCTTTTCTATCTGCGCCCCCTTACCTACCGTCGCCTTAACATCCTGGCTACCCTTCATGCCTGCTCTCCGAGGCATACCTTCGAGCGCAGGCGCTGATCTAAGGCTTCGAGCTGTTCTCGCATGACTTGGACCGCTTCGCGAAGCTGCCGATTTTCACTGGCAAGCTCCTGAGTGGCGCGATCAACTGCGGCATCCTTCCGAGCCACCTGTTCTTCCATGTGTTGACGAAGGGTTTGAATCGTTCGTTGCAAATCGGCGATCTGTGCTCCGAAGGCGTTTGTCGTCTGGGAAACCGCGCGTTCTTTATCAACAGCTGCCTTTTCCAACTGCGCCCTCATCTCCGCAATCGTTAAGCCCATTTGCCTGATTTCTTGCGTGTGCTCGGCCCGCATACGATCGCTCGCTTGTTGCGCAAGTATTCGGTCCGCCTCTAATCGCTCACGCATATGAATGACGGATTGCTGCAGATGGCGGGCTTCGGCCTGCGCACGCTCAAGGTCAGGATTTATAACTTGCATTGCTGATTGCTTTAGGGGTGCCATGGGTAATCGATCTGAAACCTGCCGTCGGGCGCAGGTTATCACGTCAAGCTAAAGCGCCACGCTGGTAATGAGCAGCCATCGCCTCAGGATGCAAAGCGGTCAACGAACGAACCGCAGCACCAGAGGTCCAAGCAAAATTGATAACGCCAGCAAGAAGAACGCTGCCTGCCAGGCTTGAGCTTGCGACGCACCGCCAAAACCATCTAAGCAAAAACCGAGCATCCAGCCCGCAAGCGCTGATAGGCCGAAGCCAACAGTGGAATGCATAGCGAGTGTTGCGCCTCGAAAGCGGGGATCTGCACTTGCACTCATACCTGCCGTGAGTGAACCCGAGTCTGCAGGTACAGTCAACGCGTAGATCAAGATCAACGGAAGCAGCAACAAAATCGAACCATCGGTGTTCAATCCAATCAGCAAAGCGATTGCTGCCGATGCAAACTGAATGCCTCGAATGGCTCGATGTCTGCCAAGGCGAATCGATAACTCATTGCCCGCAATACTCGCTGGCATCGCCAACACTGTAAAAATCACACTGATCATCATGGGCGTTGCCCAAGATGCAGTCAGTGCCTCAAAGCCATCGCCTCTTGCGTGCCGTTCGATAACAAAAGTCCAGAATGCAACAATCCAGGTACGAATACCGTAAAGCTCAAAACAGTGGGCACCATAGGCAAGAATGAAGGCCATGGCTGGGCGGTTACGGATCACAGGCCGAAAATCAAGTAAGGCACCACTGGGTGGCGGAGGCGGCTTTGGCTGCATGCGCCAGGCGCAAAACAACATCAGCAAAGGCCCTAAGCCCGTGAGCAAGAATGCCCATCGCCAACCGAAGGAATCCGCAATCCATTGCGACAAAAGAAACGAGAGCCCAACGCCAAACGAAAAGCTCGAGGTGTAGTAAGTCACGCTTCGCGAGGCGTCACCCGGGTTGAGCCGATCGGTTAAAGCCCTCAATCCTGGCATATAGGCGCCAGCAAAGCCCACACCGGCAAGACCCCAACAGATTAGCGCCGCTTGATAGCTTTGGGCCCATAGGCCAAAGGAAACCGTCGCTGAGGCACTTGCCAGGGAGCCCCAAAACAAAATCCGCTTTGCGTCAAATCGATCGGTAAGCGCGCTTAGAACAGGCACCGCAAGCATGTAGCCTGCCGCATAGGCTGCAGCGAGGATGCCTGCTTCAGTATTGCTAAGTCCCCATTGCGGAATCAAATGCGCGGTCATCACCGCCGGCACCACCACATGAGGCAATAAATTGCCCATTTGGCCCAGACACATCCATAGGACGAAGGATTTTTGCGGCATCCCCCATTTATACCGCTTTACATGCCTTTAAAGCGATGCGCATGGCTGCGACTCACATCTAGCCATTGTGATGATCCACGAATCTTGACACGTATGCGCCCAAAAGCGTCTCGTTCTGATCGCTCGATCGCAGAGACCGCAACGAGACAATTTCGGTGAATCATCCAAAAGGCATCAGGGTCTAGTTGCTGTTCAAGTTCTTTGAGGCTGCTGCGAATAACAGCTTGCATACTTGGGGTCTGCACCAAGGTGTACTTCTCATCGCTGCGAAACCACATGACCTCGTCGACTGGGATAAAGTGGGTGGTCGATGCAACGCTTGCCTGAATCCAACGCAAGCGCTTCGTTAAAGGCCCCGAGCCACGCTTGCTGAGATCCATCGCATCAAGTTTTGCCCGGAATCCGTCTTCTTTCTGATGAGCAAGCCGCGCTAAGGTCTCCTTTAAGCGCTCGATGTCAACTGGCTTTAATAGATAGTCGACTGCTCTTGCTTCGAACGCTTCAAGGGCGTGATGGTCGTAGGCAGTCAAAAAAACAATGGCCGGCGGTCGCTTTAAGCGATCGCCATTGAGTTCACGTAGCCTCATGGCAACCTCAAGGCCTGATAGTGCCGGCATACGAATGTCAAGAAAGGCAAGGTCAGGTTCAAGCGCAAGGATGGCATCAAAGGCTAGTTGCCCATTGGCTACTTCGGCGACCACCTCGAGCCTTGGCTCGCATTGCATGAGGCTATCGATGAGTTGCTGACGCGGCAAGCGTTCATCATCAGCGACGAGTACACGTAGGACTTGCTTTTCTTGGGAATCGACTGTGTTTGTGCTCATTAAATTTGGCCAAATCAAGCAAGCGGTGGCAGCGGCAATGAGATCTTAACGCTTGTTCCGCCCTCTTCATGAGCACTCACCGCTAGTCTGGCTTGCGCCCCAAATAAAAGCCGAAGTCTTGAGCGGACGTTGTCAAGGCCAAGTCCCATATGCACCATGCCATCCCGATCAGTCTGCCGCCAGGTATCTGGGTTGCTCGGACCATCGCCCAGCTGATGAGGATCTTGTTGATGTTTAAACCCTATACCGTTATCGTAAACTGAAAGTTCTAATTCATTCCCGCGCCGTGTTGCTTCAATACGGATCATGCCACCCTGGGGCATGGGTTCGAGTCCATGGCTTATCGCATTTTCCACCAGGGGCTGCAAAAGCAGGCTTGGAACTTTGATCTCGCGTAACGATGGAGGAAAGTTAATGCTCCAAGTCAAGCGCTCTTCCATCCTTATTTTCATCAAGTGTAAATACTCGCTCAACAAAACTGCTTCGTCTTCAAGACGGCTGCGTTCTTGCCGCATCAACTTGAGACCTGTACGTAACCAGTCGATCAAGTGGCGGTTCATGGCCGCTGCTTTTTCTGGATCACTGGCAATCAACTGCTGTAAAGCTGCCAAGGTATTAAATAAAAAGTGCGGCTCGATTTGTGTTTGCATCTGACGAAGACGAGCTTCTGCCAAATCCTGCTTCAATTGCGCCGCCTCACGGCCTGCAAGCGCCTGAGAAGCTAAAGCCTTTGCATCGAGCTCACGCCTGCGCGATGAACCAAGCACCTTCAGGATAAAAAGACTTACAACGATGAGACGCGATAGGCCCACGAAGGGTTCTTCGCGCCATCCCATACCCTCGCCCCAGCTAGGCTCATCATCGAAACGCTTTGCCTGGGGATCGCCTTGGAGCCGAACTTCCTTGCGTAAGTCCTCGACCTCACGACGTGCTTCTGCAGCATCGCGTTTTGCCTGTGCCATTGCCTCGGTAAGCTCACGTATCGCTTCGTGAAAGCCCTCACGAATCTTTGGGTCGCTGCTATCGACATGAATACCGTTGGTATCAATACTGATTTGTATTCTAGAACCTGAGTCTTTGGCCACGCGATCGTTCGCGGATGCCTTTGACGTCGCACCAGATGGGGCACTTTCAGCAGGCTTCTCTTGCGGCGTCTTTTCTTGTGGAGCTTTTCCTTGCGGAGCTTTTTCTTGCAAAACTTTCGCTTGGGGAGCTTGTTCGTTTGATGGGCCTTTTTCCTCAGAAGAATCAGACGTATCGGGTCTATTTGTCTTGCTCTCTGCCTTGAACTCGACAACTTTGTGAACACGCTTAACAGGCGGCACAAGGTAGTCATCAAGCATGGCCCCAGCGATGAGGATAAGCAGCGAGACGGCAAGTAACTTCCACCAACTCCAATTGGCCAGCGCATCAGCGACACGAAAAAGCCATTGCATCGCCGTAATTTTTGAAAGTTCTTGTCCTTCGTCCATCCTATGTTCTCCAATACTCGATTGACTCACCCTGCCAGCCCTATGCAAATCATGTGAGCGATCATGCGCACCATTGCAGCGATGAGCGTGGAGGATGTGACGATTTGCGGCTGGACGCGACCAACGACTTAAATCTTAGGTCAACAGCAAACTGGCTTGGACCGCAGCGCTCTAAAATTCAAGATTATCGATAAGGCGGGTCTCGCCCAACTTAGCAGCAGCCAATACAACTAACGAGTCCTTGGCTATGGGTTGTCCCTGGCTATCGATCGGAGGTTCAAGGTCTACCCGCCTTCGAACGCTGACATAGTCGACTTGCCACCCCAATTCGGTCAGACGCCTCGTCGCATTGTGTTCGGCTGCCAGACACCACGCGGCTACTTGCTTATCACCGCGCAAGGTTTGATAAGCCTGCGAAAGTGAAAGCAATTGCCTATATAACGCTGCCGCCTTCAATCGTTCCTGGGCAGTCAAGTAGCCGTTACGCGAACTCAAGGCAAGCCCATCATGATCGCGGGAGGTCTCACCGGCAACAATGTCGATCGGTAGCGCAAACTGTTTCGTCATCGCTTCGATGACTTTAAGTTGCTGGTAATCCTTCTTGCCAAAAACAGCAAAGCCTTTGGGTTTGCCTGCAAAAACTGCGTTAAAAAGTTTCAAAACAACCGTACAAACCCCATCAAAAAAGCCGGGCCTAAAACTTCCCTCAAGCTTAGACGCAAGTACCTGGTCGGCCATGACTTTATAACGCTGAGGTTCCGGGTATAAATCATGTTCACGGGGCGCAAATAAGATATTGCAATGCACCGATTCAAGCGCATCGCAGTCGGCCTGCCAGGTTCGCGGGTAGCTTTCAAAATCCTCATGCGGGAGAAACTGCAATCGATTCACAAAAATGCTTGCAACCGTACAATCGCCTAATGTGCTTGCCTGCTTCAACAAACTCAAATGGCCGCGGTGCAAATTCCCCATGGTCGGCACAAAAGCAGGCTGCACTGAAGAAGAAAGAGCTTGTCGTAGTTCGGCAATCGTATGGACAATGTGCATGCTTTGTTTGAGCGATCGGTCAAGTGAGAAAATAAACCCGGATAAACCCAAGCATAAACGAGCTTAGAACCATGAACCAGCTTAGGATTTACGGCATCTCCGCCTCACGCGCCATAAGGCCGCTTTGGACAGCCTGTGAACTTGGGATCGATTTTGACCACAGCCCGCAGCATTATCGCGGAGGAGCCACCCGCTCTGCTGAGTTTCTTGCCATCAACCCTAATGGCCATATCCCTGTCATGACCGAATTAAGGGATGGCAAAAACATCACCGTATGGGAGAGCATGGCCTGCGCACTTTATCTCGCAGACACATATGGCAAGGCGGACGGCCATGACATTTCCCCAGCAAGTCCGGCCGAGAAGGCTGATGCACTGCGCTGGGCTTTTTGGGTCGTGACTGAAGTTGAAAAAGATGCCCTAAGTGTGTTGATGCACCGACTAGCAATGCCAGAGGACGAGCGTCGCACCGAACTTGCTGAGGCAGCAGAAAAGCGACTTAAAGTACCGCTAACAATTTTAGAGCAACATCTCAGGCATCAAGAAGCACACAAACAAAACATGCTTGCGGGTATGCGCTTTACGATTGCCGATTTATGCGTTGCGAGTGTTTTATCCTGGGCACGAGCTGCCGATCAGGCCTTTTGGGATGCCTACCCGACGACCCAAGGCTGGCTGCGTAGTTGTTTAGCCCGTCCGGCTCATAAACAGGCACGCGCTTTGCCATGAGCACGATCGGTTACCATAGCCAAGCGTCGATCGCTTCAAACACGCATAGCGACTAAGCCTTGAACATTATTATTCTTGGAGCTGGTCGAGTTGGCGAAAGCGTGGCTGAAAGCCTCGTTTCAGAGCCCAATGACATCACTGTCATCGATCAGGATCCCGCTCGACTTCGGCTCCTCGAAGAGCGTTTGGATCTTCGCGGGGTTGTAGGCAACGGTATTCAACCCTCGGTGTTACAAGAAGCGGGCGCAGCCGATGCCGACATGCTTATTGCCTGTGCTGCTGCAGACGAAACCAATCTTGTTGTTTGTAAGCTGGCACATCAACTCTATAACGTCCCAACCACGATCGCCCGACTTCGATCATCGGAGTTTATCGATGGAAAAGAGCTTCTTGCTCGCGATGGTTTTGCCGTTGACCGCGTGATTTGCCCCGAAGAATCAGTGACTCGAACAATCGAGCAGTTGATATCTTATCCAGAAGCACTTCAAGTTTTAGAATTTGCAAATGGATTAGTCAGTCTTATTGTGGTCAGAGCCGATGCCGGATCGGCACTGGTTGGACACAGCATCGCCGAGTTTAGGAGTCTGATTCCCGATTTTGAGATGCGCGTTGTGGCGCTTTACCGATCCGATGCAGAAATTGAAGCAAAAAGTTCAAGTGTCATTCAAGCAGGCGATGAAGTTTTCGTGCTAGCCGCCGCAAGTCATATTCGCGAAGTGCTCGCAGCAATCCATCAACGAGATAAACCTGTCAAGCGGGTCATGATCGCCGGTGGCGGAAGAGTAGGCTTGCGACTCGCAAGACATCTTGTTGACCGCTATGAAACAAAGATCATTGAACAACAGGTGAGCCGATGTGAATACCTTGCAAGTCAGCTGCCATCAAGCACCTTGGTCTTGCACGGTGACTGCGTTGATGAGGACTTACTCCTCGAAGAAAATGTGGCAGACATGGATCTTTTTCTCGCACTCACAAGCGACGATGAAGACAACATCATGTCAGCAATGCTTGCCAAGCGTTTAGGCGCAAGGCGCGTCCTCGCCTTGATTAACCGGCGCGCCTACGCCGAAATGATGCAGGGTGGAACCATTGACATTGCGGTATCGCCAGCGCAAACCGTGATCGGTGAACTGCTCACTCATATTCGACGCGGCGATGTGGTGGCGGTTCACTCGCTTCGGCGCGGCGCTGCCGAGGCGCTTGAGGGCATTGCTAGAGGCGACGCAAAAACCTCTCGATTAGTTGGCCGGCGCGTCGAAGAAATCCGCCTGCCCAAGGGTGCGCGATTTGGAGCTATTGTGCGTGGCGAAGACGATCGAGCCGAGGTCTTGATGCCCCATCACGATACCGTTATTCAAAGGGATGATCACATCGTGATCTTTATCCCCAACAAGCGATTAGTGCGTGACGTTGAAAAGCTCTTCCAGGTAAGCGCAACCTTTTTTGGATGATGATGGCCACCCTTGGACCTGCGGCTGCTTTGCTTGCCAAGATTGTGATGGCTTTTGCATGTGCCAAACTAGTGCCTCTGGCCTGGGCGATTGGTGGTGATCAAGCTGAGCATATCGTTATTTGGCTTGGAAGCTTTCTCTTTACCCTGGGAAGCGGTGGTCTGCTATGGTCGAAGACCAAACACTACCGTCGAGAGCTATTGGCGCGTGACGGATTCTTGCTCGTGAATATGGTTTGGCTGGTTTTGCCCGTCTATGCGGCCTTCCCACTGCTGCTCACCGTGCCAGACATTACTTGGAGCAAGGCGATTTTTGAGTCGATTAGCGCATTAACCGCAACCGGCGCAACAGCACTGAGCGGACTTGATAGCTTGCCTGTTTCAACCAATGTTTGGCGCTGTTTTTTGCAGTTGATCGGCGGCCTTGGCATCGTTCTCTTAGTTGTAGCTGTTTTACCCTTGCTTGGCTTGGGTGGACTGCAGCTTTACAAGGCTGAGACACCTGGACCCATGAAAGACAACAAATTCACGCCCAGGATTGCTGAAACGGCTCGAGGTCTTTGGCTGGTTTATTTCGGATTCTCTGTTGCTTGTATGTTGGCGTACAAGGCAGCAGGCATGTCATGGCCCGATGCATTCATGCACATGTGCACTACG
>VGHV01000091.1 GCA_016868095.1 Betaproteobacteria bacterium | reverse complement strand
TTGCGCAGCGTGCGGATAACCGTGGCACCCTCGGCGGCTTTTTTGCCGAGGACCACATGGCTAAGAGGTTATCCATGCGCAAGATTGCAGAAGTTTTACGGCTGCACCACGAATGCTCAAGCAGCCAGCGAGACATTGCCCTGGCCGTCGGTGTCAGTCCGACGACGGTGTGCCCAACAGCCTTGACGGTGCGTGACAAACCCGAGGTGGCCACCGTTTTTGCGTCCACCTGCTGACCGGCAACGGCATACAACCCTCTGGCCACCCGCACGATGGTCCCTGCCTTCATCAACCTAAAGAGCGCCTGGTCAATGGCCGCACGCGTTCCTGCAGACAAAAAGTTGGCACTGGAGAACACCGCCCCCTGTGGCAATGGTCTTGCGGTTTGGTGTTGGCCATGGGTGACCTATCAGGTGGCTGAGGAGATTCTGGCTTGCCGCCCGGTGTAATCTGCCCGCCAGAAGCTGGCAGAAGGATACATGGCCCTGGGTTAATAGTGATAGCGGCCTTGCAAGTACTCGGACGTTTGCGGTTCAAAACCTCGTAGACGCAGTTGCTCTTGCCGATGATCGGCTCAAGGTCTTTGACTGACAGACCGCTCTGATCCATCCTGAATTTTGATGGCTTCAATCGGATCAGGCTCGGTGATGGGCACGTGCTTGGCCTCGTAGGCCTGCCTTGGCTTCAGTTTGTCGCAGGACGCTCAAAGGTCGCGGCCGAAACGCCGAAAGCCTTGATGCCATGACGAATGGCCTCTTCATTTGCAAAGTTCAGCTCGACCTTGACACCATTAGGATCGAAAAGAAAGAGCTGGTAAAGCCCCTGGTCGCTGACCATGCGTTCGTTAAACGTAATATTGCGTGCACGTAAATGTCGCAACATGCCAGGGAGGTCCGAGCACCTGAAGGCCACATGATCAACAACGCCAGTACCCTGGGTTTGCGTTGACTGCTGACCAAGATAACTAAGTCAATTTTGACTTACGTTTGCACCGCCCTCTGTTAGGTGCAAAACGTCCTTGTCGCCGAGATAAAGCCACACGACAGGGAACTTGAAATCGGGGTGCCAACCCTCTCTCATACCCAGAACATCGACATACCAATCGCGGGTGGCCTGAAGTTGGGTTGTTTGAATCAGGAAGTGTTCTAAGTGTTCGAGCGGCATTGCGATTCCATGTTTCCTATTGGTTAGTCGAAACCATCCTCGTCATCCACGTCCTAAAATCTTTATAAAAATTTTCCTTTGCTTGGCCAAGGCTCAAACGTCGCCGGTGTACTCGCCACGAGCTGGATAGTTCTTCGATACTGCAAAGTCGATAGCCCCGAGAAGGTCTTGGAATTGCGGGCGCGCAAAGGGCATGGTCTGTGTTGAACCGTAATAGAGAGTACCGTCAGGGCGAACAATGAACACGCCTGGTTCGCTGAAAAGTGCTGGCTCCTCAATACCAATCGAGGTTTGACCTCGGGACGTGCTGATGTATAGGCCCCACTGGCGCGCGCTTTGCAGGCTGAGGCCGTAGCCCACAGGCAAGCGCTCGGCGTTGATTTTGTCAGCCATGGCCTTGCCGCGCTCAGCGTGGTCGCTGCTGACGGCGACAACCTGGACACCGCGGTTTTCAAACTCGGGCATCAGACGTTCTAGTTCTATCAAATACTTGGCACAGATAGGGCAGTGTAGGCCGCGGTAGAACACAATCAGGTCAGAAGTGGCTGCCGGAGCAGCGCCCAACACATAGCGACCTCCTCCGGCTAGAGGAACGCTCAATGCGGGTACAGGATGGCGCGGTGTTAAAGCAAGGGTGCTCATGGGAAGTCCTTTCACAGTGGATGTCGTTTGGCAAGTTGGATAGCTTGGCATTGAGTGTGATGGTTATTTTGCAACTTAAAATCCATAAATCATTGCATTTCGTACATATCGAGCGACTCCAATGAGATCGCCTGTCAGCACAGCTGGAAGGGCTGGCCCAACCTTCAGTTGCTAAGGCTCACGCGGGTTAACTGAGGCTCGCGCGGGTTAAAAGGCCCCAAGCAACGACATATAGGCTCGATCCCGCAGCAAGAGCCAGTGTTGCATAGCTCCCCAGGAATCGATCGGCAACAATACCTACAAGAGGTATAAATTGCTGAGCGTGTACACCAAGGAAATGCGATGGACGAATATCCTTATACAAATGCCAGCCCACGATCGGTAGACCCTCCCCCGCCGGAGGCTGCTTACCGCCGAGCAGGAATCCGCTGACGGTCGACAATACAAAGGTCAGTAGCAGGCCCATGATGACGCCCCAAGTGGTGGCCGAGAGTTGGTCTGGGCCGCGCCTTTTCAGATTTCCCAGGCCAACCATCCTTGCGAGGCTGTAAGCCCAACCGCCGCAATCGCCATTAGACCGAACAGCATGGCGTGCCAGCGGTCGCTCATGTTGTAGTGGGATGCAGAACCATGTGCTGCCTGGTAGGTGATGTAGGCCACTTCGAAGAAGGATGTAGTCACGAGCAAGATACTGATACCCAGGTAAGCCTTACCGTGGGTGATCGCCGCATGTGCCAAGTGAGTAAGCCATACGGTCGACCATGCAAATAGGGCCGTGGCAGCCATGAACTTCATGGGTTTAACCCAAACCCCTACCTCTCTAATCGTACGCGCAT
The DNA here is from genome assembly GCA_016868095.1 of Betaproteobacteria bacterium. Taxonomy (GTDB): domain Bacteria; phylum Pseudomonadota; class Gammaproteobacteria; order Burkholderiales; family Burkholderiaceae_E; genus UBA3064. Next base: position 5,611 of record VGHV01000091.1, on the reverse strand, counting down.
CGCCAAGCGATAACAGGTAGGTCAGCCCGCAAGCAAGCCACATCAAGCAGCCATAAATGATCAAGCACTTTGACACCCATGACAGCCTGTGGCCGTCCCATTTGTCCCAGCCCAACCATTGATCTATTACGTGATTGACTTGCATGAAGCCCTCATTTGTTGTCATTGATCGCCACATTTGTTGACGGTGTCAACTATACTTGCTTAATATGTAGCCGTTGTCAACAAGTCAGTACGCTTGCGCCCGCTTTGACACTTGAGGAGATATGGCCAAAACCATTAACGATATGGACTTAAAGGAGGCCTGTATTCAGGCAGCGAGGGACGTGATTGCTGAGCGTGGCGTCGAAGGTCTCAGCATGCGGGACGTGGCTAGACGGCTCGCTATCTCGCATCAAGCGCCTTACAGGCACTTTCCAAGCCGTGACCACTTGTTAGCTGAAATTATGCGAAGGTGTTTTGAAGATTTTGCAAAGTTTTTAGATCAAAATGGCAAAGCGCATTCAGAAGATGAGCTCCGGGGGATGGGTGAGGCCTACCTGGCTTATGCTGCACGTATGCCTTTGGAGTACCGGCTGATGTTTGGAACACCTTGGCCCGAGCCTGCTGCTCACCCCGAGCTCGTTAAACATGCTGTTTATGCCTTTGATGTGCTGAGACACCAGCTTCTAAAACGACATGGGAGAAAGAAGGGCGCAAAAAGGCAGTCAGAACTCGAAGCCATGTTCATCTGGTCTGCCTTGCACGGGTTGGCAACAATCGAGCATGCTAATGTCATGCAGCACCTTGTGCTTTCAAAAGGTGTTCAGGCGCAATCCAAGGACTTCATGATGCTAATGATCCAGACTGCTTTGACATCGGGAAAATCAAGGACGTCGTAAACATTAGCCGATCCTTTGGCAATCTGGATTATTTCAGGCTCAAAAGTGCTGTGAAGTCTTCCTCCGTCAAAGAAGCTTCAAGCTTATCGCCTGCTAGCATTTGCGCCGCTAGGTCCTTCTTTCGGTCTTGCAAGGCCAGAATCTTCTCTTCCACGCTATGCTCAGCAATCAGCCGAAACACAGTCACTGGCTGGGTCTGGCCAATACGGTGGGCCCGGTCGATCGCTTGCTGCTCAGCGGCGGGATTCCACCAAGGTTCATACATGATGACTGTATCGGCGGTTGTGAGGTTTAATCCAACACCACCTGCTTTGAGCGATATCAGGAATACCGGTGCCTCGCCTCGGTTAAATGCCTCGACAATATCCGCTCTGTTATTAGTTTTGCCAGTTAAAAGTAGATGGCGGATTTGCAAGCTTTCTAGCGACTGAGAAATCAGCGATAGCATTTCTGTGAATTGAGAAAAAACCAAAACCCGTCGACCCTCATCGATCAGCGTTTGTAACATCTCGATGAGTACTTCCAACTTTGCTGATGGTGCTTTGGTATGACCAGCTAGCCGAGGATCACAACATACCTGACGCAGGCGCAATAAAGCTTCAAGGAAAAGAATTTGGCTTTTCGCGAACCCAACTTCCGATAGCGATTGCCGAAGCTTCTTGTCCATCAGTGCACGCACAGTTTCATAAATTTGTGACTGCTCGGCGTTCATTGGGATTCGCAGTGTTTGCTCCGTCTTGGGTGGTAATTCGCCTGCGACCGCTTCCTTTGTGCGCCGCTTCATAAAAGGACGAAGACGTCTGGCGAGCGCATCCGATCGCTCGCTTAGTCGTTCCTTTTCAATGGGTTTTCTCCAGTATTTTTCGAAATGAGCAAGATTACCGAGTAGTCCTGGCATTAAAAAGTCCATTTGTGACCACAGTTCGCCCAGATGATTTTCCAGAGGCGTACCCGACAAGGCTAACTTTCGGCGCGAGCTTAGTCGCTTGAGATCCTGGGCCAGACGAGTGCCTGCGTTTTTAATACGCTGACTTTCGTCAACAACCAGCCATTGCCATTGCACCGCGGAGAGTCGTGTCAAATGCCTGTTGACCATGCTCAAGGGTAAAACGAGCAGATCAATGGATTCCAAGTGTTGATCATCGGGAAAAACCTGGCCAGCCTCAACACTTAGAACGTTCCAATGAGGCAAAAAACGATTTGTTTCGGCAACCCAGTTGTGTACAAGCGAATTGGGCGCAACAACCAGACTACAGCCGGGATTGAGCAAAGCGTCAGCGCTAAGTGTGGCCAAAGTCTGAACGGTTTTTCCCAGACCCATATCATCAGCCAGCAGTCCGTTCAGATCGAGCCTGTCTAGTAATTGTAACCAAGCAACGCTCTCTCGCTGGTAAGGGCGCAACGTTGCCTTAAGCGCTGGGTCAAGCCGAGCTTCTCGTTGGGCCAACGCTGCATCGAGGTTGCTTAGTAGCGGACGAAGATCATCTGGCGCGATCAACGCCATGTCCTGCGCCTGCGCCATAAGACGTCCCAACTCAAAACGGGGCACCCGGACTGAACCGTCGGCACGACGCGCAAAGGCATGCAAGGTACTAATTGCTGGTTTAAGCAAGCTTGCAGGGACAGCAAGGAAGTGATCACTTCCTTCCGGGTCCTCTAGCGCGATGTAGACATAGAAATCTTCAGTTGGTGACTGAGCCGTGTCGGGTCGCAGCACATCCGGATTATCAGCGACCAGTCTATGTAACAGGAGTGCTAAGGCTATGGATTGCCCACTAAAAACGAGCGTGTAGCCAACGTCAAACCATCCCGATTCACCATGGCTGACATGCAGCTGCATCGTATCAGCGTGACTTGTCCGGAAATTCGCGTCCGGGTCGATCATGAACTCAACGTCTCGTCGTTGAGCAAAGTTGCTCGCATGGTTGAGGAGTTCCGGCCAAAAGCTAAGCTTTGTAGCCGACAGCACACTTTGCGGTTCTGTGTAGACGTATGGGGAAGCTACTTGGCGTTCTGTGGTGTACGCCAGTGGCTCGACACCGAAGCGCTCCTCGGCCGATTCATAAAGGTTCGAGGCACTGCGCAACGATGCGCCATAGTCTTCGAGTATGTCGAATTCGATATGAAACTGCCTAGTGTGGCGCCATTTGACTTGCTCATCGACGTCAACCACGTCAATGAACGCTGGTCGTCTTGAACCCGAGGGTACGCATCGCCACTCGCTGGTTCCGTATTGCATCTCAAGCGCAACCACGCGAGGATTACCCCATGCTTTGGCTGATGGAAGTGAGACCGGCCATTCCTTTGGAAGGTCAACCGACGACAATCGCGTGATGCGTACGCGGAATTTAGGACTTTCGTTCAGGATTTGTAACGTCAAGGGCTGATCAGGTACCGAGTCCTGGGCGATGGGAAGCATGCCAGCGATAGCGTTCTGGATATGATCAATGTGCGCTCTTGGCGTGTCTGCCATTCTAAGCATCAAGTCCAACACCGATCGGGGTGGAAGGCTGTGGAGCGGATGTAGGGTGAGTGTTTGCTCCTCAAAAGCATAGGGTTCTGGCAATAGAACCAATGAAGCAGGTGTCGCGGTACAACCCAGTGTCAGCCGATAGTTTGATTCTCTCGATTGGATCGTTTCATCGATATCTCGATATCTTGACTTGTCGTCGCGTGGTTCCCAGCGCAATTGAAAGGGCAAAGGATCGCTCGATATTTGCAGCGGTAGTGGTATCCAAGCTCTTGGATTTTTGGGGTCGATGATTCCCGTGCGGCCGCTGGCATTTAGCCTGTCAAACAGCATGGGCAATAAGGGGCCTTCAAGCTTGTCTTCGTCAAATGTGCTGACAATGCCCAGATTGAAACCATGCAGCAGTTGCAAGATCGGGACATCTTTTAGTGGATCGAGATAGGCAGGACGGCTGCGCATGATGTCGCTAGGACTGCGCGAGAGCGAGCGGTAAAGCTCGCTAAGGCCTGTCTTTCGGACACCCACCAAGCCCAGTTTCACAATGAGGCGCGTATGGAAAGTCCCCAAAAGGTAAATTAGGGCATTGGCTGCGGGCTTCGACGCTTCTGCCCTGATTGACGCATGAACGGTTGAGTTTTGATCGGCATCGCTTTGCCTGTCACGGTTTGATTTCCCAGATAGGGTGAAACTCATTTCCGTCCAGCGACGAAGCCAGTCAGCAAGTTGAAGCGGCATTTGCTCACTCGCAGACTTGCTAGCGGGGCGCTTTGCGAGCGCTTCTGAGTCTTGTTCGTACGTACTTTGCCCAGTTAGGATGAATGCATCGAGTTTGCCGCTACTTAATAATTGAAAAGCAAGTGCGGCGACATGCTTGCAGTTAAAGGACATCGGGCAACTGCAAACGCCTGTGAAAAGCGGAGAGCGGCTCTTCCGGCTTTCGACCTTTACCGATGTGTTGTACGGACTCTTTCGGGTGCCCTGCACCGAACCTACGAAGATCGAAGTGTTTGCATTAAGAGGGGTCTGAGTGACCTCATCCAACACACGCCCCTGCTCGGCGAGCAAAACACCCTTGAGCACGGTAATCTGATCGAGGCCGTCAAAGATTGAATCATCCATCGATTATCCTCACTCAGCCAGTTGGGGCAAAGGGGCTCTCGCATGCAGAAATTTGCGTTAAAACGAATCCCCCGGAATGCGTACAACACCCTCCATCAGCACGCGGGCGCTGCGGCTCATGATCGCCTTTTTCACGACCCAGTCGTTGCCGATCTGGGTCGCTTCTGCCCCCACGCGTAAGCTGCCCGAGGGGTGACCGAATCGAACCGCCTGGCGCATGCCGCCACCTGCAGCGAGATTGACCAAGGTGCCAGGAATGGCGGCGGCTGTGCCGATGGCAACCGCTGCGGTTCCCATCATCGCGTGATGCAATTTGCCCATGGACAAGGCACGAACGAGTAGGTCAATGTCTGCGGCATTGACGGGCTTGCCGCTTGAGGCGACATAAGATTTTGGCGCTGCGACAAATGCGACTTTGGGGGTGTGTTGTCGTTTGGCCGCCTCGCTCACATCCTTAATCAGGCCCATGCGAAGCGCGCCGTGAGCGCGGATGCTTTCAAACATCGCAAGCGTGCTGGGGTTGCTATTGATGACTTCTTGTAATTCAGTGCCGCTCATGCCAATCGATTCAGCATTGATAAAGATCGTTGGAATGCCAGCGTTTATCATCGTGGCTTTGAGGCTACCCAGGCCAGGCACCTTAAGTTCATCGACAAGTTGCCCCGTCGGAAACATGGCGCCGGCCGAACCTTCTTCTTCAGCCGCTGGATCCATGAACTCTAGTTGAACCTCGGCTGCGGGAAAAGTGACGCCATCGAGCTCAAAGTCGCCTGTTTCCTGAACCTGTCCGCCGGTGATTGGGACATGCGACACAATGGTCTTGCCAATATTGGCCTGCCAAATCCGAATGACTGCGATACCGCCGTGAGGAACGCGTGCAGGGTCGACCAAACCATTGCTGACGGCGAAGGGACCGACAGCAGCCGAAAGATTGCCGCAGTTTCCGCTCCAATCGACAAAGGCTGCATCAATCGAGACTTGGCCAAAAAGATAGTCAACATCGTGATCAGCGCGTGCGCTTTTTGAGAGGATCACTGTCTTACTCGTGCTCGATGTTGCCCCGCCCATCCCGTCGATTTGCTTACCGTAGGGATCTGGGCTTCCAATCACCCGCAAAAGCAACTTATCTCTCGCTTCTCCC
>VGHV01000090.1 GCA_016868095.1 Betaproteobacteria bacterium | reverse complement strand
CACCGATCCCATGCCGCCAATCACAGTTACGATGAATGATTCAATCAAGATTGAAAACCCCATACCCGGTGACATCGAACGAACTGGTGCAGCAAGCCCTCCGGCGAGTCCTGCGAGCAAGCCGCCAAGCGCGAATACAGCGGCGTAGACGAGGCTTGTATTGATACCAAGCACCGAGGTCATCGTAGGGTTGTGCGCAGCAGCGCGAACGACTTTACCCAATCGGGTTTTTGTGAGAACAAACCATAACAATGCAGCAATCAATGCTGCAGCCAGCATCAGGTATAAATAAAATACTGGAATGATGCCCCCACCAATCATTAACGGTGGCCGTTGAAAAGCATCAGGCATGCCAAGAGATTGGAATTCCGCGCCCCAAATGATTTTGACCGCGTCATCAAGAATCAGAATGAATGCGTAGCAAACCAGTAACTGCATCAACACATCGGTACCGTAGACCTTGCGCATGAAAAAGCGCTCAAATACGACCGCAAATAAAGCAACCCCTAAGCCCGCTGCGAGGGTTGCAATCAAGTAGCTCTCTGTTGTGCGATACGCGGTGAGTGCGACATAAGCGCCCAACATATAAAAAGAGCCATGGGCAAAATTAATAACCTTTAAAACACCGAAGATAAGCGTGAGACCGGCAGCAACCAGGAAAAGCAAGGCCCCAACAATCAAGCTCGTGCTTGCCTGTGTGACGACACAGGAAGCAGAGGCAAGACATTCGAAAAGCGCGTTGATATCCATCGCTTGTGCCGATCAATAAGGCTTAACGCTGTTTTAAGCCCAACCCTTTGACTTTTTCCACGCAGCCTCAAGTTCTAGAATTTGCTTCCAACTGCCAGCAACTGGATTTGCCATATAAGGCTCTTTGGTTGCCAAGGCACCCCAGCCAACCGCGTAATTGATGACGGTGTGGTCTTCAGCGCGCATGGTGATTTTTCCTTCTGCGCCAAACGGGGAATCGATGCTCAGTCCACGGAGAACCTCAGCCATCTTTTTACTGTCGGTGCTATTTGCCTTGCGCATCGCCGCAATCAGAAGTTGCATACCCACCGCATTTTCCCAAGACCAGTTAAGCGGTAGCTCTTTGAACTTTGCCGCATAAGCATCGGACCATTGATGATTAGCGGCTGTGTTGGGAAAACTTCTCAGGTAGCGATTACCGGAGTGAAGATTTGCCGGCACACTTTTTACCGCGGTTAAGACTGCGTAATCGGCCATATTGACAGCAAAGAACTGTCGATCCTTGAATAAGGCGTAGATATTGGCCTGATCCATAAACGAAGTGAGATCACCACCCCAGAGTGCCGAATAAATCGCTTGCGGTTTACCTTGCAGCAATCGGGTAATGATTTCGCTGTAGTCTGCCTGAAAGAGCTTGGGCCAGACCTGTCCGGTGACTTCGATATCTTTATTAAAATATTTCAGATATTCAAGAAACTCAGCGGTTGTATCCCGCCCATAAGCATAGTCTGGCGATACCGACATCCAGCGCCTAAGCCCTTTCTCCTTCGCGACCTGGGCAGCATAGGCGCCACCAACCACAGCATCGTGAATACCCTGACGAGCGCTGCGAAACGCGGTTGGCACCCGCAACTTCGGATCCGCTGTCAGCGCGGATGTTTCCGAGTTGGTGTGCATCACAAGCACGCCGAGGTCGCGTGCGACCTCGTGAACTGCAAATGCACCCGATGAGGCCTCGGCATCGAGCAATAGTTCGCAACCATCGGCGGTGACGAGCTCGCGGGCCACACGCGCCGCTTCTTGCGGTTGCCCTTTGGAATCTCGAATGACTAGCTCAATGGGTCGACCATTCAGACCGCCAGCAGCGTTGAACTTTTCCACCTCCATTTTCGCCGCGTTGCTTGAACTGATCCCGAGCATGGCAACACGGCCCGAAAGAATAGTGGGCATACCGATTTTGATCGGCTTATTCTGCGCTCGCGAAACAAAAGGTGCGGCAAGTGAAGAAGCACCAATCACCGACGCAGAAAGCTTTAAGAGCTTTCGCCTGGTCGACCGAGCCCTGGTAGCTGCTTGGGGATTTAATGAGGCGCTCAGGCTTGCCGTCGACGTCGGCAAAAGTGCATCTCCTTGATCGTGAATTGGCTTAAGCATTTGCAGTCTCCTTTATTCATTTGTAGTGCTTGCCTTCGCGCAACAGCGCTTCCTGGCCTGCCTGGCCTGGATCGCTGTCTTGCTGTCCGGGATGGTTGATAGGAGAAGAGTGTGAGCCCTAAGAACAGCGACTGGGAAGCCAAAGTTTCAGTAAATGAAACAAGCAATCCATTTGCCGATGAGTGGCGCCTTATAGCCGGCATGCGAAGCTCGACTCGCGCCGCTTATGCCGAAGTTTCATATGCATATCTCAAAAAGAACAGGGCTCGCATGGCATAGACGTCGATGATTCGCACGCCAAGTGACTACGATCAAGGACACACTACATGGGAACGCCACAAAGCCCACATCACATCAAGCAGCCCAGCCATCATCCAAGGGTATGGCTTCATCAGCTGTCGAGGCAGTTTGCGAAAGTTCTGCTATTCATATTGCCAAGCCTATTCGTCCTGGCTGCAAGTGCTCAGCAACGAGATGCAAGTGCTCAGCAACGCGAGCCCGCATCAGGCTTGACTAAAGTCTCAGTCAAGCCTTTGATCAGTGCAGACGAGTTGAATAAGCAACTCGAACAACCCCTGCTTCGGATTATTGATATTCGTTCCCCCCAAGCCTACTTCACGGCACACATACCAGGCGCTTTGAATGCGCCCTACGGCACATGGAGAGGCCCTGCGAGCAATCCCGGTGAACTGCCCAGTATTGAGAAGCTCACGGCGCTCGTGCAATCCTTAGGTCTTACAGCAGCGCACCACATTGTGGTGACATCGCATGGTGATGATCCAACCGATTTCGGATCCGCTGCAAGGGTTTATTGGACCTTAAAAGTACTTGGTCTTGAGCGTCTTTCCCTGCTCAATGGAGGCATGAAGTCGTGGAATCAGGCCGAATTCCCAACTGATCCTGGCACCCATAGCGTAGCGAAAAGTCAGTATGTTCCAAGCATTAATCGATCGATGTTAGCTGGACGCGACGAAGTTTTGGCCTTGATTGGAAACCCGCAGGCAAAGCTCATTGACGCTAGACCCGCAGCCTTTTTCCTGGGCGAGACGCGTCATGGTGCTGCCCTTCAGGCTGGCACCCTAAAAGGCGCCTCCAATATCGAACATGATCGCTGGTTTGCCGAAGGCAGTGCGCGCTTTGGTAGCGACCAACAGGCAAAAAGCATCCTGGCGGGCAGTGGTATCCAGGCAACAACACAGGTTATATCGTTCTGCAATACAGGCCACTGGGCAGCCACGAATTGGTTCGCTTTGTCGGAGGTCCTGGGACAAAAGCAGGTTATGCTCTATCCGGGATCGATGGTTGAATGGACCCAGCAAACCGAAGCACTTCCTATGGACCATGTGCCAAACCGCCTTAAGGCTTTGCTGATTGACGCAAAGTTATGGGCTGACAAGCACTTTTGATCGCAAGCTTGACCCAACAATGGACGGAACCTACAAGCACATTCCAGCGCAAAGCCATGGCTAGTTTAAGAGGTCTTGCGCTGCCTGCGATTTGTAGCGTCTTTTTTTTGGCTGTTGCAGCTTTTGTATCTATTCGCCAGGCTGTTCTATTTCTTGTCGGCATTGGTCTTGGTAGCTGCCTTGCCGCTGCCCGCTTCGGATTCACCACGGGTTGGCGCGAACTAGTACGTGCAAGAGACCCACGAGGGGTATTTGGACAGGCTCTTTTGCTGCTCTTGGCAAGCGCCATGGCACTGCCTTTGCTTTCGCAATTTGAGGAGTTGCAAAGCGCTGCTGGCCCCATCGGCGTGAGTCTGCTTGTTGGTGCTTTTGTGTTTGGTGCCAGCATGCAAATCGCTGATGGTTGCGGCTCGGGGACGCTTTACAAAGCCGGGATGGGCTACGCACTCAACATCGGCATCCTACCCTTATTTGCTTTGGGAAGCTTTCTCGGCTCGGTGCACCTACCCTTTTGGCTAAGCCTTGGCAGTATGTCACCGATCTTGCTACTCGATCACTTTGATGCCGGCTTCAGCTTTGCCCTAACTGCTTCGTTCTTGATATTTTTACTATTGATGGTCAGACTTTATGTTGGACCAAGTAGAACCTGGATTAAGGCGAACTGGGTCTACGGTGCCGTTGGACTGGCAATCTTCGCAAGCATTAATCTCATACTTGCAGGTCAGGCATGGGGCGTGGTTTATGGCTTTGGACTTTGGGCAGCCAAACTCGCGACTGCAAGTTCGCTTTTCGATCCGAGCCAGCACAGCTTTTGGGGCGCAGCACAACACCAAGAGCGACTTCGTGAAAGCGTGCTACTCGATGTCACATCCATGACCAATATCGGGATTCTTGCAGGCGCCTACTTGATACAGCAATGGAAGCAAAGAATCGTTGTCAAGGCATCGACTCAGCAATCTCAAAGTCTAAGCGCCAAACAATGGGCCATTGCTTTGCTGGCGGGATTGATCATGGGCTATAGCTCGAGACTGGCCTTTGGTTGTAACGTAGGCGCCATGTTAAGCGGCATATCGACCGGTAGTCTTCATGGCTGGATTTGGCTTTGCATTGCATTTTGCGGAACGCTTATTGGCATAAGACTTCGAGAGCGATATGGATTCTAAACATAAAAGCGCCCTACTTTTCTGGCTTTTGCTCGCACTATTCATTGCCTGGGATTTCAAGCAGTCTGCAGCAATCGATTTACGTTTTGAGGCCCCCTTAATTGCCGCGGGGTCTGGTAAAGCAAGCGCAGGAGCGCACTGCGCAAGCGTTGGGCGATAAGCCCCAAGTGCAAAACAGGCCGCTGATAAAGAAATCAGCGCCTTTCGGAAAACTCGTTCAGGATAAAAACCCGGCACGACGACGCAAGGGTGCCTGCTGAGGCAAATCGCAAAGCTTGACCTGGTCACTAGCGCGCAGTCGAGCATTGCCAAACCCTGTCATCCAGGCCCTTCGCATCTCGCGAGGCGCAAGCTCTTGAAGCGCATCAAGCGCTTCATCGCTAGGCTCATCGTCAAAGAAAGCTCCCCAGGCGTGCTCACGTCGAATTTGTTGATACATACGGGAGGCGATTCTTCGCGCGGCATCAGCATCTGGCGCGTCAATCTGAAACACATTCATGCGATTAAGAATAGGTTCTGGAATCGCACGCTCATGATTCGCAGTGGTCACCCAAATCACACCGCTTGCATCGATCGGCACCTCGGCAAACTCATCGACAAAATGTTGCGCACTGTCATGTTCTAATAAACTGTACAGGGCACCGAGCGGATCATATTGAGCTTCGGTGGCAGCCTTGTCGATTTCATCAACCACAATCACCGGGTTGGCGAACTGCCCCTCGACCAATGCCTCAAAGACCTTTCCTGGCCGTGAACCTTTCCATTGCGATGAAGACCCCGAAAGCAACCATCCGGCCGTCATCGAACTCATCGGTACAAGATTCATACCCGTGCCGAGCAACTCAGCCATTTGTCGCGCGAAATGGGTTTTCCCAACACCGGGCGGACCCAGCAGCAACATGGGCGTCATTTGCAAGCTATCGCTACAGTCCTGGCTCAAGGCAAGGTGACGCTTAACTTCGTCGAGCGCCAACTTAAAGTTTGGCAGACTTTCGTAGAGTTCGTCCATCACCGGGAGCCCTGAGGGCTTGACTGAGAAGCGCTCAGGTCCTGTTTCAAGCATCCGCTCGTAGGTATTGGCTAAGGTCTCGCGCTCTTTAAGCGATCCGGAATCACGCAGCCGCTGAAGCTTTCGCTCAACGTCTTGAGGCTTAAACACAGCGCGCATATTGGCAATCGGAAAACGGATCGGCAATCGCGAAGCTGCACCCGAATCGTGATTGCTTGCCTGCATAAACCATCTCCCTTTTCAAAACAATGGATAGTTTGTTCATCCAGGATAATCAGGCTTTGGCTCGTGGTCAACATGCTCGTTTCGCCCAGGCTCGAGCGGAACAGCTCAAGCGAGCTACGTCGACTGAGAAGGAATTGTGATGGCATATAAGGCAGTTGTGATTGGAGCACTAGGGGTCATCGGACGCTATATCGTCGAAAGGCTTGAGAAAGACCCAAACTGGGAAGTGATCGGCATTTCCCGCCGTAAGGGCACGGATCGACAAAGCGTTCGGTATTTGGCGCTTGATGTGCTCGATCGCAGGCAGTGCGATCAAGTCATTGGTTCGCTTGAGGGAATCACCCATGTTTTTTACGCAGCGTTTCAAGCCAGCCAAGGTCCTGCTTCTAGCTATGCAAGTAATATCGATGTGAATCGTGACATGCTTGTGAATTCGGTCAGTGCGGTCGCGACATATCATGCAAGCTTAAAGCGGGTTGTTCTTGTTACTGGGACGAAATACTACGGCGTTCATCTTGGTCCCATCAAAACACCTGCTCGTGAATCAGATCCGCGGCATATCCCACCCAACTATTATTTTGATCAGATCGATTGGCTGACAGATTTTCAGTCAAGGGCGTTGCACGACGACTCGCTTGCCGCAAGAACATGGGACTGGGTTGAGTTGCGCCCTCAGACGCTATGTGGCTTTGCCCCAGGGACCGCCATGAGCATTATTCCGGTGATTGCGGTATACGCAGCACTTTGCAAAGATCTTGGACTACCCCTTCGATTTCCTGGGAAGCACGGCGCTTGGACATCGATCTATCAGGCCACCGATTCGGCCCATTTCGCCGAAGCCGCGCTTTGGGCTGCGCTCGAGAAGCGAGCATCGAATGAGGCATTCAACATCACCAACGGTGACTATTTCCGCTGGTGCAACATATGGCCGAGCATAGCGAAGGTTTTCGAGATGCCTTGGGATCAACCCCAAACGATCCATTTAAGCCAGCAAATGCCGGCTTTGAAGGCCAGGTGGCAAAGGCTTCAAGAACGCTATCAATTACAAACCATTGACTTTGAAGATCTTGTTGCGTGGCCTTTTGGAGACTATGTGTTTGGCTCGGACTGGGATGTTATGACATCGACCATCAAGGCAAGGCAATATGGTTTCCATCAGGTGATCGATAGTGAGCAAATGTTTATCGATCTGCTCAGTGCATTTCGACGCGAACGCATCGTGCCTTAGGGAGCGTTCAGTGCCTCTTGGATTGTTCGGGCCTTAGGGAGCCTTGATGCCCTAGGACTTCGTTGACGAGCTAAGTTGAGCCTCTTGAGCAATCATTTCGCGTAACTGAACTTTTGCAATTTTTTCAAGCGTCGATCGTGGAAAATCATCAAAAATTTTGATGGATCGGGGCTGCTTAAACGATGCAAGCTGACGAGCACAAGCATCTTGAACAGCAGCTTCAACCGCTCGCTGATCCTGATTCGGTGCAAGACGCAAACAGGCGACCGGTACTTGATCAAGCATTGGATCCGACCTGGCAACCACAGCGACTTCAATCACACCGGGAACAGCCATAATGACGCGCTCAATTTCAGAGGCAGCAACATTCTCACCGCCAACCTTGAGCATATCTTTAGAACGATCTGAGAAAAAATATGAGCCATCTTCACCGATTCTCACAAGATCACCGGTTAGAAAATAGCCTTCCTCGTCAAATGACGCCTGCGTTGCCTCAGGATTATGCAAATATTCTGAAAACAAACTCAGTCCCCTGACACCTCGAATCGACAACTCGCCGATCTCACCTGGCCTCGCTTCGCGGCCTTCGGCTAGGACACGAATCTCGTATTCGGGTGCAGGGCGACCAATCGACAATGCCGTGTTTGGCATACCGGGCACACCGGTGATGCCATGGGTAATGGTTTCGGTCATGCCCCACCAACCCACGGTTTGAACACCAAAGTAGCTATCCTGAGGCGGCGCACAAACCGAAGAGCCCCAAAGTCGGTAGTGATGATGTGTGGGGCGATCGTGTTGGGCAAGTGCACGAACACAAAACTGCACTAAGGAGGCGAAGCTACACCGATGCTTTAACGAGATCGGCCAAAATCGGCTCGCAGAAAATCGTGGCATCACGACAGCGCTTGCGCCAGCCCATAAGCTAGCGAGCATCGAATAGGCCTGCGCATTGGTGTGAAACAAGGGCAGGCTCACAAGCTGAATATCATTGTGAGTAAGCCCTTCGTGAAGCGCATTGATGCGTGCCCCCCAAAGCGCATTGGCATGGGTCCAGCAAACTGCTTTAGGCCGCGAAGTCGTACCTGAGGTGTATTGGACTGAAAATCGTAACAATGGATCAGGCTCGCGAGCAGGCAGTTGACCGATCGGGGCG